>CAZGNN010000015.1:0-14633 GCA_964527335.1 uncultured Spirochaetaceae bacterium
CGAGGAATGCACCGCAGCCGTAGAGAACGCCGGCCATGACGAAGATCAGGAGCGTTGTCTTGAATACGTTTATACCGGAAACTGCAGCTGCCTCCGGATTGCCTCCGACAGCGTACATGTTCTTTCCGAATACGGTCTTGTTCCAGATGAACCATACCACGATGATGGCGACGATTGCCGGGATGATGAGTTTCGGGAATGTGATTACATCGCGTCCGATATATCCGAGAACCCATCTTCCTCCGATGAGATCCTTGATTGAGGAGTCAATTGAACCTGTCGGTGTTCCGCTCGTTCCGAAGAACAGAAGACCGTAGATTATGAGCTGTGTCGAGAGTGTCGTGATGAACGGATGGATCTTCAGCTTTGCGGTGAAGAAACCTGCGAACGTCGTGAATGCGACACAGAGGATTATCGAGAGACAGAGTGCGATGATTACTCTCAGTGCCATCGGGATGGATGAGAAATCCCACGGTCCCATTCCGAAGAACGTCACGATGTTCACGCCTTTATGCAGGAGAAGTGATGTAGTGACGGAGCCCAGTGCGACCATTCGTCCGACGGAGAGGTCGGTTCCCGCAAGAAGAATAAGGCCAGCAACGCCGAGAGCGTAGAACATTCTCGTTGCCGACTGCTCGAGGATCGTGAGGATGTTCGGAATCGTGAAGAGATTCGAGTTGACCTTTATCGGAGCGAGGATGATACATACGATGAAGAAGATTCCGATTGCAATATAGAGACCGTTCGAGAGGAAGAACTTCTGTGCCGAAAATGTGGCCCTGTAGTTGTTCGACTTGAGCTTTCTGTCTTCCATGAAGTTCGTTCTGCCGCCGCGGAGGACTCTGTTCTCCTGTACATGATTGATGAAGATCTGGTTCATGTAGCTCTTGCTTGCGCCGACAGTTTCGTTACGCTTGTTCTTCGCTTCGACGAGGTGTGACTTCTCCTCGTACTTCGCGATTGCAATCTCGTCCTTCTGCTGCTTCGGGTCACTGACCTTTGCTGTAATCTCGGCAATCTTCTTCTCGCTGTCAGCCCTGATGGCTGCAGCTTCTTCGAGGTATACCTTCTTCGCTTCGGCTATCTTTGCCTTCTCCTCGGCAATGACTTCAGCTTCGTATGTCCTGTAGATGGCATTCGAATGAGCGACAGCCTCCCTGCTGAGAGCCTTCACTTCGGCTCTGTTCTCGGCTTCCGTTTTCTTTGCATCGGCCAGTTCACCGTAAAGGGAAGCAAGGCGCTTCGCCTTCTCTTCCTTATCGATGACCTTGCTGCGTTTCGTAACGCTGATCTCCTCGCCGAGGGCGATGATTCTGTCCTCACCGTCTCTTCTGAGATCGGAAAGTCTATTTTCGTACTGTTCGAGTTTTTCGTCTCTGTCAGCTGCTTTCTTTAATTCGTCCATAATCACATCCTCCTCTTGTTACAGGTACATAGCGGAAAGCTTCAGAAGCTCTTCCTGGTTTGTCTCTTTCGTGTTCACGATACCGGACAATCTATGGTTGGACATAACAGCAATTCTATTCGTGATACCCAGAATCTCGGGCATTTCGGAAGATACGACTATGACTGTCTTACCCTCCTTCGCCATGCGGATTATGAGCTGGTAGATTTCGTACTTTGCACCGACGTCGATACCTCTCGTCGGCTCATCCATGAGGAAAACATCGGGACTGCGTTCCATCCACTTTCCGATGATGACCTTCTGCTGGTTACCACCCGAAAGGGCAGTGATGAGCTCCGTCGTGGAGACGCACTTCGTCTTCATCTGCTCGATTTCCCTCTTCGTCGCCTCGTACATCTTTCTCGGGGACACGAAGCCGTGTTCCTTGTAGGCGGGAAGGTTTGTGATGCAGGTGTTGAACTCCAGTGTTCCCTTTCCGAACATGCCGTTGACCTTTCTCTCCTCCGTAACGAGTGCGAAGTTGTGGTCCATGGCATCCTTGGATGACTTGAAATTGAGTCTCTTTCCCTCAAGGTAGGCACCACCGGAGGCGATTGTCCTGACGCCGAAGAGCGCTTCGAGAAGCTCGCTTCTTCCGGCTCCCACGAGGCCGTAGAGACCGAAGATCTCTCCCTTTCTTACTGTGAACGAGATATCTTCAAGAACGGGGTTGTATTTCGTGCAGAGGTTCTCGACTCTGAGATAATCCTCTCCCGGCTGGTTGTCGACTTCCGGGAAACGCTGATCGAGGGAGCGGCCGACCATCTGGGAGACAAGCTCCTTCATGTTGGTTTCCCTGACAGGCTTGCTCGAAATGAGCTTGCCGTCTCTGAGGACGGCGACATCGTCGCAGATTTCGAAGATTTCATCCATCTTGTGCGAGATGTATATGAACGAGATTCCCTTCTCCCTGAGTTCCCTGATTATGGAGAAGAGTTTCTGTACCTCACGCTCGGTGAGTGATGAGGTCGGCTCGTCGAGAACGATGAGCTTTGCATCGTAGCTGACGGCTTTGGCGATTTCGACCATCTGACGCTGGGATACGCTCATTGTCCTCATGATGACGTGCGGGTCGACTGTCATCTTGAGAGACCCGAATATCCTGTTGGCATCCCTTTCCATCTTCCCTTCGTCCACGACACCGTGACGCACCGGATAACGGCCGAGGAAGAGGTTGTCGACGACACTGCGGTCGAGACACTGGTTGAGTTCCTGGTGGACCATTGCCACCCCGCTCTCGAGTGCCTGTTTCGGATCGCGGAAATCTATCGGGTAACCGCCGAGGAAGAAGTCTCCCTCATCCTTTGCGTAGATACCGAAGAGACATTTCATCATCGTAGACTTTCCGGCTCCGTTTTCACCCATGAGACCGAGAACATGTCCCTTCTCGACCTTCAGGTTGATTCCATCCAGAACCTTGTTCTTGCCGAAGGCCTTGGATAATTTCTTTATTTCTAGAACGTATTCTGCCATTTAGCCCCTCATCGAATTTTTAAAAGCATGCCAGGCCCGGAGGCGCGGCATGCTGAGTTTGATCTTTTTTAAGACAAGCGGATCAGTACTTGAGCTTATCGAGATAGTCAGGAGCGGAGTTTGTCTTGACGAGGTTGATTGCATAAGCATCGAATGAACCGAGGTTCGTGAATCTGTCGAGACATACCGATTCGCTCTGGCCGTCGCCTGCAACAACCGTGAGTTCGATGTTGAGGAGAGGAGCATAGTACTGGAGAGCCGGGAGGTAGGATGAGGAGAGGAAGTTGTCTGCTGCGTTGTAGAGAGTCAGGAGGACTTTCTTTGTTTCAGCTGTTGTCTGCTTGACGCCTGCATCCCTGTTGCCTGCTGTGTACTGCTTCCAGTTGGAAGCGTTGACGCCGGAGTTAGCTGCCATGACAGCCTTCTGGTCTGCCCAGTAAGCGACCGGTGCGGAAATCTGGTTGCCGTACTGATCGGGTTCCGAGATACCCTTTGTATAGACGTCTTCACCTGTGAGACCGTCGAGGAGGTTTCTGAGAACCTGGAGTGTAGCTGTTGCCTGAGCGTCGACGTTCTGGCTGACTGTACCTGTGAGCTTGCCTTCGCCGATTGCCTCGATAGCGTCTGCGTTAGCATCGTAACCGAAGATTGGAACGCCTGCGGGGTAGTTGGAAGCCTGGAGACAGCCCATTGCCATACCGTCGTTGTTGGAAACGACCATGTCGAGCTGTGTGTCATACTTTGTAGCCCATCCGCCCATAGCTTCTGTAGCTGCGTTAGCATTCCATGTTGATCCGTCGAGACCTGTCATTGCCTTGCTTTCGAGCTCGACAACCTTATATGTCTTTCCGCCGACAACTGCTGAACCTTCCTGAGCAACGCCCGGGTCTGTTGAGCCGGCCCATGTTCCGAGAGCCTTTCTGATGCCTTCTGTTCTTGCCTTGGAGTCGTTGTGTCCGACGTCGCCGATGCAGAGAACGTAGCCGATGATTCCGTCGCCGTTGCGGTCAATGACTGCCGGGTCAGCGGAAGCGAGATAGTCTGTGATGAGCTGTCCCTGAACTGCGCCGCCTGCTGCAGCATCGAAGCCTACGTAATATGTAGAGTCATTCCAGTTCATGGAGTCCATGTCGATTGCGCCTGTTGTCGGGTCGGAAGGCTGTCTGTTGTAGAATACAACCGGCTTGTCCTTGTTTGCGACTACAGCTGCTGCTTCACTTGCACCCTGTGCGAAGAGGGAAAGTGTGAGAGCGAGAACCGTAAATAATACGATCAGTTTTTTCATACGTGAAAATCTCCTTTTTGCGTGTATGTGAATTCATTGTAGTAACCGTTTTCTGAAAAAAGAAACAAAAATTTTGAGTAAAAAGGAACTATTTTGACGTCCCCTTTCAGGTAAAAAAGAAACTAAAAGTACAGATTGTTCAATTTTAGGCCATCATTTTTATGAACAGATAAATTTTTCTCCTTATATTTACAAAAACCTCAATTTATACCTGTTGACATCAATGTGGCGATTTATAAAAAAGACGGGCCGTTTTGTATAACAAAAACGTCACAGGAGAAAGGAAGAAAGATTAAATAACGTGCAAAGTGTATGCTGATTAACATCCAGGCTCTGAATACGCAGGAAAAGGAGACAGAGACGTAAAGAACGCCCGGGGATTCCGGGCGCTCTACTTACTGATTCTGGTTTTCCATATTGGAGATGATGATCAATATCCCTGCTGGCACATTGCATCGGCGACCTTCTTGAAGCCTGCGATGTTTGCACCCTTCACGTAGTCGATATATCCGTCAGCACACTTGCCTTCCCTGACACATGCAGCGTGGATGTTTCTCATGATGCCATGGAGCTTCTCGTCGACTTCCTTTGCATCCCAGTTGTAGTGCATTGCGTTCTGGCTCATCTCGAGACCCGATACCGCGACACCGCCTGCGTTTGCAGCCTTGCCGGGTGCGAACGGGATTCTTGCCTTCTGGAATGCCGCGATGGCTTCCGGAGCACATCCCATGTTGCTTGTCTCGATGACGTACTTCACGCCGTTGGCGATGAGGTGTTCAGCATCCTCGCCTCTGAGCTCGTTCTGGAGAGCGCACGGGAATGCCATGTCGACCTTGACTTCCCAGGGCTTTCTTCCCGGGACGAACTTTGCGCCGAACTTCTCTGCATACGGAGCGACGACATCGTTGTTGGATGCTCTCAGTTCGAGCATGTAGGCAATCTTTTCGGGAGTGTTGATTCCTTCCTCGTCGAGAACATATCCGTCAGGTCCGCTGATTGTGACAACCTTTGCGCCGAGCTCTGCTGCCTTCGTGACAGCACCCCAAGCGACGTTGCCGAAACCGGAGATGGCGATTCTCTTTCCTTCGAATGTGTCGCCGTGAGCCTTGAGCATCTCGTTTGCGAAGTACATTGTTCCGAAGCCTGTTGCCTCAGGTCTGATGAGGGATCCGCCCCATCCCCAGCCCTTTCCCGTGAGGACGCCCGTGTTCTCGTCTCTGAGTCTCTTGTACTGGCCGTACATATAACCGATTTCTCTTCCGCCGACTCCGAGGTCGCCAGCCGGGACGTCTGTGTCGGGTCCGATATATTTCTGGAGCTCTGTCATGAACGAGCGGCAGAATCTCATGATTTCAGCATCGCTCTTTCCCTTCGGGGAGAAGTCCGAACCGCCCTTACCGCCACCCATCGGGAGCGTTGTGAGAGAGTTCTTGAAAATCTGTTCGAAGCCGAGGAACTTGAGTGTTCCGAGTGTTACGTTGGCGTGGAATCTGAGTCCGCCCTTGTATGGTCCGATAGCGTTGTTGAACTGGACTCTGTAGCCTCTGTTTACCTGAAGCTCATGATTGTCGTCTTCCCATTCAACCTTGAATTCGATGACTCTGTCTGGTTCGACGATTCTGTCGAGAATCTTGTTCTTGAGATACAGCGGGTTAGAGTTGACTGTATCGATTACAGACTCGATAACTTCTCTAGCAGCCTGGATGAATTCCGGCTGTGCAGGGTTCTTCCTCTCGAGCTCTGCCATGAATGTATTAAGATCGTACATAGTAATCTCCTTATTACTGCATATAAGCGTAAACCCGCTTTTGCTAACAGTCAATCTTTAATTTATTCTTCGATTTTTCTTTACATTTTTAATCATATCTTTAATTTTTCTTCGATTTTTTTATGATATCCTAAGGAATTTACAATATCATCAATTTTCGGGCTGTTTTCTTATCTTCTTTATCAGAAACAACTTGCGAAACTGAAGAAGTAATTGTTTCATCCCCCGTTTTGCCTTATGATTGAGGAAAGACGCAGTCAGGAGGGAGCATGTTTTCAGTAAAGGACAGTGAAGAAGTCAGGAAAAGTGCAAGAGTAATCGACTTCCACTCTCATGTCCTTCCCTCCGTCGACGACGGAAGCAGCAGCCCTCAGATGTCCCTCGAGATGCTGAAGATGACCTATGAGCAGAAGATAAGAAAGCTCGTGGCAACGCCGCACTTCTATCCCGAGAGGATGAATCTCGATTCCTTCCTGGAGAGAAGAAGTGAAGCGGTACGGAAACTTCTTCCATATTATAATAAGGAAGAGATGCCCACAGTCTATGTGGGAGCCGAAGTTGCATACTACCCGTCAATCGGGGACGGCGAGATAATCAGGAAGCTCTGCATTGCCGGAACGGACACCATTCTCATAGAGATGCCCTTCACACGCTGGTCGAACTATGATATCGAGAACATACTGAAGCTCAGGAGAGACCTGGGCCTCAACGTCGTCATTGCACATATCGAGAGATACATGGACTGGCAGAAGAAGGATACCCTCCCCTACCTTGTCGGGAACGGAATCAGGATACAGAGCAACAGCTCCTTCTTCCTCTCCTCGAAGAGAGAAGCCATGAAGCTCCTCGAAAAGGGATACATACACATCCTCGGCTCCGACATGCACAACACGACGACAAGGAAGCAGACGCTGCTGGAAGCCAGGGAGGAGATAAAGAAGAAACTCGGAGAAGAATACATCCGCTCTATTCTGATGAACACGAAACCTCTCCTCGAGGGTGCTGTTCCTATCGAGAACCTTTAAATTAGTTAAGGCTAACTCTTTTCGCTTTTTCCCGTTCTCATTAGACTGCAGCCATGAAATACATCATCGCCATTGCATTCTGGTTCCTGTACTGGGGAATCTGCTTCACCTGTACAGGTTCGGACAGAAAGAATCTCATCGGCCTCAGGTCGTACCCCGACGCCGTTCAGGCTAAGGTCAGGGAGAAAGGACTTGTCAAAGAGGAGAAGAAATCTCCCTCGATAGTCTCCATTCTCGTCAGCAACACACTTCTCTTCACTGTTGTTTTCTCTCTCATCGGACTCATCTTCAGACGCACTCTTGCATTCGAAGGCTACTTTGATGCCTTCATCTACTTCCTCATCCTCGGCGAGGGACTGGGGCTCTTCGACCTTGTTGTCATAGACCTCCTCTGGTGGAGGAACACGAAGCGTATCCGGTTCTCGTTCATTCCCGAGAAGGAGGAGTACCAGAATCCGGAGAAGCACCTCGGCTCCTTCTGGAGAGGAATTCCCATGTTCGCGGCAGTTATCGTCACTAAGTTCTAAAGCTGTGAGAAGGAAACTGTGACTAGATATCTCTTTCCTCATTATCTATAATGAGCGCGAGGAAAAGAGATGATAAACACGCTTTACAAGATATCAGTCTGGGTTCTGGCAGCCCTTCTATCGGTTATGATTGTCCTCATAGCAGTCGTCGGCGTCGAGGAGAGCACACTCAAGGTGCTGGGCTGGATTACAGCCGCGTTCATCCTCTCATCCGCCGTTCTCTACGTTCTGAAGAGAAGAAAGGAATAACATGTACTACCAGCTGGACGAAACCTGGGTTCCCTTTTCCTCCCTGATGCTGAAGCACATCTACAATGTCCTTCTCATCTGCTCGGACTACGACCGCTTCATGCTCGAGGAGGACGGAAGAGTCGAAGAGGAACTCTACAAGGAATACACATCTCTCGGACTCAGCAATCCGCCGAAGATCACGCACACCAACAACGAGAAGGAAGCACTGGAAGCACTCAAGAGCCAGAGCTTCGACCTTGTGATATCTATGCTGGACCTGGGCTCGGGTAGAGTCGAGGCCCTGGCAAAGGCCGTGAAGGATTACAATCCTTCCCTTCCCTTCATCGCCCTCTCCCCGTCCCCCGACCACAGGAAGGCAAAGGTTCTCAAGGGAGAGAACTGCCCTTATATAGACTATCTCTTCTACTGGCTCGGTAACCCGTCGCTGTTTTTAGCGATGATCAAGCTCATAGAGGACGCCATCAACATCGACCACGACACCGAGGAAGCCGACGTCGAAGTCATTCTCTTCGTCGAGGACTCCGTAAGATTCATCTCCTCATACCTTCCCGAGATATATACTCTCCTCATCAGACAGAACAGGGCATCCATCATCGAAGCCCTCAACGACTGGGGAACGAAGCTGAGAATGCGCGGCAGGCCGAAAATCGTGCTTGCACGCACCTACGACGAAGCCGTCAGAATCTACTCAAGATACAGGGAGAACATCCTCGGTGTAATCACCGACCTCTCGTTCCCCTCGCCGGAAGGTAAGGAGGGAGCGGGAGAGAGACTCACGCTCTATGTAAAGAAAGACAATCCCGAGCTTCCCGTCCTCATACAGTCAACGGACATCAACGGATGGGAGACGGCAAGGAATGTCGGTGCAGACTTCATCTGGAAGCTCTCTCCCGACAGATATGTCGAACTTGCCTCATACTTCACCCAGAAGTACAACTTCGGTCCATTCAGATTCATCAACCCCAAGAACGGGGAGACGATAGCGACCGCATCCAACATGAAGGAACTGCAGGAGACCATGATGAAGGTTCCCCTGGACTCGTTTGCATACCACGTAAGACGCAACGATTTCTCGCGCTGGCTCAGGGGACAGTCACTATTCTCCCTTGCCTCCACTCTCAAGCCAATCACGGCTGACAGGGACGGATCGGATGCGGAGAAGAAGAGAGAGCTCATCTACCAGACGATAAAGAAGTTCAGGAAGGAAAGGACAAGGGGAAGTATCGCGGAATTCAGAAGGGAAAGCTACGACGAGACATTCCTCTTTGCCAGACTGGGGAAGGGTTCGCTCGGAGGAAAAGGACGGGGACTCGCGTTCCTCGCAACGGAAATGAAGGCCTCCAGGATAAGTGAAAAGTACCCGGGAGTTTATCTTTCGATTCCGCGCACCATCGCAATATCGACAGAGCTGTTCGACCGCTTCCTCGCCGTCAACGACTTCACTCCCGGAGATTTCACGCTGATGGAAGACAGCAAGATACTCTCCACCTTTCTCTCGGCAAAGGTTCCCGAAGACTTCAGACTCGACATGAAGAGAGTGACGGAAGTCATCCACGTTCCGATGTCGGTAAGATCCTCCTCGCTTCTCGAGGACAGCCACTTTCATCCCTTTGCAGGTGTCTACGAGACCTGCATGATACCCAATACCGGAAGTGACGAAGAGAGACTTGAAGACCTTCTGAAGGCCATCAAGACTGTCTGGGCCTCCACGTATTTCTCACGTGCAAGAGAATACCTCAAGCGCACGGGACACGCAGTTGAAGAGGAGAAGATGGCTGTCGTCATCCAGCAGATAACAGGCTCATGGCACGGACGATGGTGGATGCCGAATATCTCGGGAGTCGCGAGAAGTCTCGACTACTACCCTGCCGGAAACAGAAAGGCCGAGGACGGGCTGGGAATGCTCGCATTCGGCATGGGAAAGACAGTCGTCGACGAAGGCGCCGCCTTCCGCTTCTGTCCCGCAAAGCCCCAGATACCCGTCACTTCCCTCAACGGAAGATCGAGTCAGCAGCGTAAGTTCTACGCTCTCGACAGGACAGTCCCCTTCGACCCCGAGAAGGATATAGACAACCTCGTCCAGCTCGACATGTCCGTCACTCAGGACATGCCTCAGGCCGTGAAGGGAATAATGAGCGTCATGCGCCCCGACGGCTTCATGAGCGAGGACCCGAACGACAACGGCTTCAGAATGCTCACGTTCAACGGCGTCGTGAAATACGGCATGCTCTCGCTTCCTCAGATCATCCACGATATCCTGGACCTCGGTTCCAGGACGATGGCGGAGCCTGTGGAGATAGAGTTCGCCGTCAACACGGAGCATGCGGAAAGACCTGACTTCTCGATTCTGCAGCTCAGGCCCATCTCCTCAACGGACCGATTCGAAGACATAGAGGTGACAGAGGATGACGAGAGGAAGGCCCTAATATTTGCTCCGCGCGTCATGGGTAACGGAAGAGTGAAGAACATCCGCGACATCGTCATCTTCAGAAGGGACAGGTTCAAACGCAGCGAGATGCGCGACATGGCAAAGGAACTCGAGGACATGAACGCATACTCGGACGACGAGTACGTCCTCGTTGCCGCAGGAAGGCTCGGGTCATCAGACAGCTGGCTCGGAATCCCGTGTTCATGGTCCCAGATATCGAAAGCGCATGTAATCGTCGAAACGGGGAACGAGGAGATTCAGGCGGAGCCGAGTGAAGGCACCCACTTCTTCCAGAACGTCACGAGCCTGGGCTGTCTCTACATGACGGTGAACCCGCTTCTCAGAAGCGGGAGAATAGAATATGACAGAATATACTCGCTTCCTGTATTGAAGGAGACAGAGCACTTCCTCCGTCTCCAGGCTCCCTCTCCATTCACCATAAAGGCCGACGGGAGAGAAGGAAGAGCAGTAGTGAGTGAGGAGATTGAACAATGACAGAACTGGCACTTCCGGCAGGAAGTCTCACGACAGCACTTACCGCATTCAATAACGGAGCCGACGCAGTCTACTTCGGTCTCAAGGAATTCTCCGCAAGAAAGGGAGCCGTGAACTTCTCCCTCGAGGACCTTTCCAAGATAAGGCGCTTCGCACTCGAGAAGGGAAAGAAGATATACGTCACCATCAACACCCTCATCGACGACAGCTCGATAGAGCGTGTTCTCCCTCTTCTCGACGCTGTCTCGTTCTACGGTAACGACGGCATCATCATCCAGGACCTGGGACTCGTGGAAATCATCCGCAGGCACTACCCGAACCTCAAGCTCCACGGCTCGACACAGCTTGCCGTACACACAGTCGAGGGAGTCAGGGAACTCCAGGACCTCGGATTCGAGAGAGTCGTGCTCTCGCGGGAGCTCACACTGAAGGAAATCGAGAACATAAGAAAGAAGTGTCCCGACATAGAACTCAAGGTATTCATCCACGGCGCTCTCTGCTACGGCTTCTCCGGTCTCTGCTCTGCGTCCTATCTCAAGTGCGGACGCTCTGCCAACGGCGGCGCATGCGCACAGATCTGCAGGAGCTGGTTCACGAACGAGGAAACAGAGGAGAACGGCTACTTCTTCAGTATGGAGGACCTCTTCCTGGGCGAGAAGCTGAAGACTCTGAGGGACATGGGAATCGACAGCGTGAAGGTCGAGGGAAGACTCAAGAGCCCCGAATACACCGCAGCATGTGCCCGCTACTATCGTGCAGTTCTCGACGACAGACCTCTCACTAAGGACGACGAGGATGCAGTAAGAACCACATTCCTCCGTAAGAGCGGCGACGGCTACTTCAACTACAGGAAGAACAGGCCCAGCCTTCTCAGCGGCGAGTGGCCGGGACACCTTGGGCTGTACCTGGGGAAGGTTGTGGAGGACAGGGGCTCATCGTGCTTTCTCGAAACGGAGGAGAAACTCGAGAACCATGACGGCATCCAGTACTTCACGTGTGATTCATCGAACCTCCTCTCTGCAGTGAAGTCATCCGCCGTAATAAAGGCTGCCACGCCGGGCGGTTACATATTAAGAAAGGAGAACAAACAAAGTCTTCTCGGCAGGGAAATTTACAAGATTTCAGATTCAACTAAGCGAGAAAAGATACCGAGTGACAACATCCCGCTCTATCGTAAGCCTGTTGAGATAAAGGTCGGTCTCTACCCCGACAGGATTGAGGCAGAAATGCTCGGAAAGACATTCTCAACACCCCTGAAGGTCGAGGAATCAGAAAAGAAGAGGGACTTCAGGGAGACACTCGTGAAGACCTTCTCCGAAAGCGGGACTTCTCCCTACACACTGGGAAATCTCGACTACGTCAATCATACAGATATAGAGTATCCTTTTGTGCAGCCCTCTCTGCTGAAGGAGTTCAGAAGAACTGTGTACTCTTCATTTCCCCAGCCCGTATTCACGACACCGGACCTCTATACTCCGGTCACTGTCGACGGTGGCTTCATTCTTCCTCCGAGGAAGAGACTCACCGGGGACCTTCCCTGGTCGATGGAAGCAACTGAAATCGACGGAAGAAATTACTTCACATTCCCGCCTGTCACGTTCAACGAGGAGAAGACCTGGAACGATATGCTCTCTGCCGTCAGCGGGTACGACAACGTATATATCGGCCTCAATAACGTGAGCCAGATAAGATTTGCGAAGGCACATCCGGAATACAGCTATTTTGCAGACATCTATCTCTACCTTACAAACAGATACACGCTCTCCCTGCTTCTTCAGGAAATACCTTCACTTCGCGCCGGATACCTCTGGTTCGAGAGAAAAGAGCACGGAGACGGGTGGCCCTTCGAGCCGACAGAGAGCTCGTTCGAGCCCCCGTACTTCATTTCACGCACCTGCTTCAGGCACGACGCACTCGGAAAGGACTGTTCGACATGTCCGGGAAAGGAAGACTACATTCTGAGCCAGGGAAGTGACGATTACAGGGTAAAAGTGCGCAGTTGTCTGACCATTCTGGAGAGGATAGTTAAAAACAACTAGCAACTTAACCACTTTCAGACAAGTCTCTCGGTTGACAGATTTGACTTTCCGTGGTTATATAGGATTAGGTTAAGTTTCGGGTACTCCATCCCTGTCCGTATATACACCAAGAGCTAGCTTGACGGCTAGCTCTGTTTTTTTCGTCCTTTTCTCAGAGAAATTTCTCTTTCGGTTTCAAGGAAATAAGCATATTGCTTCTCTCACTCTCCATCCCCGTTTCTCTTCCCCACTTCACCGAGGAAATAGGTCCAGAGGGTGTCCTTCGGAGGGGGTGCTATGACAGTTATCTCCTCCTTCTTCACAGGGTGGATGAATGTAATCTTCCTTGCGTGTAGTGATATGCCACCATCGGGGTTACTACGTTCCGCACCGTACTTGAGATCCCCCTTGATGTGGAGGCCGATTGCCTTGAGCTGTGCCCTGATCTGGTGATGGCGTCCCGTGTGGAGCTGTATCTCGAGGAGGTGGTATCTGTCGGAGGATGCAAGGAGCGTGTAGCTGAGCTTTGCCAGCTTGCTGCCCTTCACTTCCCTGGGGTACGCAACACTCTTGTTGAGCTTTGTGTCGCGGACGATGTAGTGGACGAGAGTCGCCTCGTTCCTGAGCGGCTTATTGTCGACTATGGCCCAGTAGGTCTTCTTCACTCCCGAGCCGCGGAACATGTCGTTGAGCCTTATGAGCGCCTTCTCGGTCTTTGCGTAGACGACGATGCCGCTTGTCGGACGGTCAAGACGGTGGGGAATGCCGAGATAGACATTCCCCTTCTTGTCATATGTCGTCTTGAGATATTCCTTCACATCGTCGGCAAGAGTACGGTCGCCGGTCTCGTCCCCCTGGACGAGCTCCCCGACGGCCTTGTTGACTATTATGAGATGATTGTCCTCGTAGAGGATCTTATCCTTATCCAGCATTTATACCTCATCGAAGAGCGTAGGCTCGGCCTCTTCGCTCGTCTTCGTATCCTTTGTCTGCCTTATCGTCAGCTTCTCGAGTTCCTTCGTCGTCAGCTGGTTGCCCTGGCCAGAAGATGTCTTGAGAATCTTGAAGTCCGCAAAGCGGAACGTCTCCTCGGTGACCCTGTACTTCAGACCTTCCTTGTACTTCACAGAGATGATGGCACTTCTGAAGAGGCTTATCTTCTTGATCTTTGCCTTCTCCGGGACCGTCTGGTAGGTCTTGTCGAGAGAGAAAGAGGAAACCTGGAAGCGCTTGATCATCCAGACCTTCTTGTCCCCCACCTTGTCTCGGTAGATGATTGTGAAGATCTCCTGGCTGATGATGTCCTTGTCGCCGTAGTTGATGTAGAAGATACCTTCCTTCCCGGCAAATATCTTGTCCGTGACGTTCACGATCCTGTATTCGCCGTTGTTCTTCATGTAGAAGATCTTGTCGAAGGAGCTGACCTTCAGGAGGCTCTCGCCCGTCTTGACGTTCGTTCCGAGGTAACCGGTATCGGGATCGTATCTGACGTCGAGATTCCTGACGGCGACTTCCTTCGCTGTCTTCTTCTCTATCGAGCCTACCGTTGTCTTTCTTGCATAGGTCTTCCTGTCGAACATGCCTTCGAGTTCCGTGAGGTACTCCTCTGCATAGTCGATTATGTGGTCAAGCTTGTACTGGCAGGATTCTATGTTTCCGTTTATCTCGGCAATCTCGGCCTTGTTCTTCTCGATGTCGAAGAGCGATATTCTCCTGATTGGTATCTTGAGAAGCGTTTCGATGTCCTCCGGAGAGAGAGGAACGTTCTCGAGTTCGGCCATGAAGGGCTTGAAGCCGTCAACGACCGCCTTGTTGACCTTCTCCGCGGTATCCTTGTTCTCTATCTTCTTGTAGATTCTCTCCTCGATGAAGATACGCTCCATCGTCCTTGCCCTCAGCTTCTCCCTGAGGTGTGACA
>CAZGNN010000016.1:0-14162 GCA_964527335.1 uncultured Spirochaetaceae bacterium
TGATGGCGATAATGGAAAGCCTGTCAATGAGAGCGAGAAACATCTACAGGCTCTATGCCCTCTCGTGTGACACGATGGAGGAGTATGTCGAGAGAGTACAGAACGGGGAGCCCATCCCCGAAGAACTCAAGGACCGCATGATAAGGTTCGCCAGGGCTTCAAAGAGAATCAAGACGAAGCATGGCCATATCTTCGGCCTCAGGTGAAGTCACACACCTCGGCTTCGGCAGCTCTGATGAGGTCCTCCGGCTTCAGCTTTATGAAACAGCCGCGGACTCCTGCCGAGACGCATACGTAATCTTCCAGGAGTGCCGTCTCCTCGATGAACGTCGGGTATTTACGTATCATTCCGAGTGGCGAGCAGCCTCCCCGGATATATCCCGTATTCTTCTGCAGTTCGTTCATGGGGAGCAGATCTATTTCCCTGCTCCCGGTCAGTGCACGTGCCTTCTTGAGGGAAACAGAGAAGTCTGCCGGAAGGCAGAAGACGAAGAGCTTCTTCTCGCTGTTACGCATGACTATCGTCTTGAAGACCACCTCAGTGCTGATTCCTGCCGCATTGGCAATATGTACGGCGTCAAGATGGTCCTCATCCCACTCGTATTCACATGTCGTGTACTCTATAGAGAGACTGTCGAGAATTCTCATCGCATTTGTTTTCATGGCGCCATTATAGCCCATAACCGCATTTTCTTACAGATGACGGTAAATCTTCGTGTGTCATAAATTGAATTTATGAGAAATGATTAAAAGAAAATATTATTCGTTTATGGCTTTTCGCCCATACAATAGATATATAAACAAAAGAAAGGAGAAAAAGCCATGACTAGTCAGATGATTATCTGTCTTATTATTTTCATCCTCACCCTCGTCAGTTTCATCCTCAACAGGATTCCGATGGCACTGACGGCGCTCATCAGCATGATGCTCTACTACTTCACCGGCTGTATTGATGCATCTGCCGCACTCAAGGGGTTCTCGAACACCAACACGATACTTATCGCATCGATGTTCGTAGTCGGAGCCGGATTCACGAGAACGTCCTATATCGCAAAGATAGCGAACGGCGTCACGAGGATGAGCTCGGGTTCCTTCAAGAAGGCCATGGGAGGCTTCATTCTCCTTGCTGCGCTTCTTTCGCAGTTCATCCAGAGCCCGTCGGCCGTATTCGTAATCGTATTCCCGATTGTCCTTGCAACCTGTGACAACATGGGAGTCAGTCCGTCGAAGGCCATGTTCCCGCTGGGACTGACATGTATCGCATCGTGTGCAATACTGCCGCTGGGATCAAGTGCCGCAACATACGCACAGTTCAACGGCTACCTCGAGGCATACAAGTACACGACATACATGTTCAAGCCGTGGGATATAGCATACGCACGTATCCCGTCGCTCATCTTCGTCCTTGTCTACTGCATATTCTTTGCTGACAGGTTCGCACCCGATCAGCCCATCATTCCCCTCCAGACAATCCAGGGCGGAAAGATCGGCGGAAAGAAGGAACCGCTCTCAAAGGCGAAGGACATCATCGGTCTTGTCATATTTGCTGTAGTATCAATTGCACTGCTTCTTTCCGAAGTCATCGGCATCCCGGCATGGGCAATCGCACTCGGCGGGGCACTTCTGATGCTTCTATGCGGCATTCTCACCGAGAAGGAAGCAGTCGCATCAATCCCGATGTCGCTTCTTCTCATCTTCGTCGGCGCTCTTGCAACGGGCGAGGCCCTGACGGCAACGGGTGCCGGAAAGCTCATCGGAGGCATGTTCGCAGCAATCGGAAAGGGCATCGGAAACAATTTCCTCTTCTGTGCTCTCTTCTTCCTCGTACCGTTCGTAATCACCCAGTTCATGAACAACCTCGGTGTCATCGGTATCTTCACGCCAATTGCAATCCTGACGGCCCAGTCACTCGAGGCAAATCCCGTAGGACTCATAATCCTCGTAAGTGCCGCATCTCTCTGTGCTTTCCTCACTCCCATGGGAACACCGACTGCATCGATGATCATGGGACTGGGAGGTTACGACATCAAATCGATGTTCAAGCAGGGCTGGCTTCCGGGCCTCATCCTCTGGTTCATCAATTCACTCTGGGTAAGCATAATATTCCCGGTTCTTTAGGAGAAGAATATGGTCAGTGAAAAACTCAGAAAACTGCAGACGGAGAGGAAAAGGGATTTCGAAACTCTGAGCGACCTCATCTGGGATAACCCCGAACTGAGGTACAGGGAGTTCAAGTCATCCTCACTGCAGAAGGAATTCCTCATGAAAGAAGGCTTTTCGGTCACTTCCCCGATAGCCGGAATAGAGACTGCGTTCGTTGCCGAAAAGGGAAAGGGGGGAAGTGTAATCGCATTCTGCGGTGAATTCGACGCCCTTCCGGGACTCAGCCAGAAGGCTGATGTCAATATTCCCGATCCTGTCACGGAAGGAGGTCCCGGCCACGGTTGCGGCCACAACCTCCTTGGTGTGGGATGCATTGAGGCCGCGGTTCTCACGGCAGCACTACTCGAAGAGAGCGGAATGGAAGGCAGGGTACGCTACTACGGATGTCCGGCCGAGGAGAGCGGGGCCGGTAAGGCCTTCATGGTCAGAGCCGGAGTATTTGACGATGTCGACATCGCCATTGCCTGGCACCCGGGCCCGATGAGTGCCGTGATGAACAATTCGCTTGCGAACGTGAGAGTCATCTATGAATTCTATGGAAAGGCGGCCCATGCCGCATCGCACCCCCAGGAGGGAAGAAGCGCACTCGATGCGCTCGAGCTCTGCAATGTCGGCGCGAACTTCCTCCGCGAACACGTGATCCAGGAAGCGAGGATACACTACGCCATTCTCGATTCGGGTGGAAATGCCCCGAATGTCGTACAACCCTACGCCAAGGAGATATATGCCCTGAGGGCACCGAGAATCACACAGGTGGGTGAGATTCTCGAGAGAATGAACGACGTCGCACGCGGGGCCGCACTCATGACGGGGACGACAGTCAGAATAAGCGTAGTCTCGGCATACGCGAATCTCATGCCGAACGATACACTCGATCGTCTCATGCTTTCGAATGCAAACGAAATCTGGCCGCTCGAATATACCGAGGAAGAGAAGGAGTACGCCAGACGGTTCCTCAGAAAGGATGATCCGGAGAGTGTTGAATCCTCATTTCTGCAGACGACCAAGATTCCTCCGATGGCTTCCACTGACTTCGGTGATGTCAGCTGGGTTGTTCCGTCAACGGGCCTCTCCGGCTGCTGCTATGCAAAGGGCAGCGTCCTGCACAGCTGGGCTGTGACGGCACAGGGAAAATCAGATGTCGCCCACAAGGGCATGCATGCTTCAGCTCTTGCAATGGCTGCGACGGCCCTCGATCTCTTCTCTGACTCTTCTCTCATCGAAAAGGCGAAGAGAGACCACAGGAAGACACTCGGGGGTGAGGAGTACAGAAGTCTCATCCCTGACGATGTCGAACCCGGTTCATTCTGACACAGAGGCGGTCTCCGGGCCGCCTTTTCCTCCGAAAAAAGATGAACTCGACTCTTTACAGCTCGTCCGGGTGCGTTTATTCTTACAATAAGACGCGCACATATATTAATAGAAAAAGATAAAGGCCCCCTTGTCCGGGGCTCTATCTTTGGAGAGACGGATGATCAGAATCAACAACGACTGGCAGAAATGGTTTGACGAGGAACAGAAGAAGGATTACTACCTCTCTCTCAGGCAGTTTCTGAAGAGTGAGTATGCCACACGCACGGTGTTCCCCCCGATGAACGAAATCTTCAATGCCTTCACTCTGACACCTCTTTCATCCGTAAGGGTTGTACTTGTCGGACAGGACCCGTACCACGAGAAGGGACAGGCCATGGGCCTCTCGTTCTCCGTAAGGGAGAGCGTCCAGATGCCGCCGTCGCTCCAGAACATAAAGAAGGAACTCGAAAACGAAGGCTATGACACTTCCTCCTTCACGTCGGATCTCACGCGCTGGGCAGAGCAGGGTGTACTGCTGATGAACACGACTCTCACTGTCAGGGAACATGAGGCTCTCTCTCATGTCGGCAGGGGATGGGAGACATTCACAGACCGCTGTATCGAAATACTCAATTCAGACCCGTCCCCGAAGGTCTTCCTTCTCTGGGGAAGCAATGCCAGGGGCAAGAAGAGGATGATAACAAATCCCTCACACCTCATTCTCGAGAGTGCCCATCCGAGCCCCCTCAGCGCCTACCGCGGATTTTTCGGCAACAATCACTTCCGTCTGACGAATGAGTTCCTCGTAAAGAATGGTTTCAAACCCATAGAATGGTAAAGAAGAAGCGGAGACAGCCGCCTCCGCTCACATTCTGTATAAAATTTCCACTGTCAAAGAGTTAAGCAATAAGTGCTTCAGCCATTGCCTTAAGTTCTTCCTTTACGCTGTCATCCGGAGCCTCGAGGCAGATTACAGGCTCGGCCTTAACGTTTATTCCGTCCCTCTCGCATCTCTCCTTCCACTCTCTCATCCATTCGCCGTCACCCCAGCCGTAGGAGCCGAAGAGCACGACATCCTTTCCCTTGAGAGCCCCCTCGACGGATGTGAACATAGGCTCGAAGGAATCCTCTTCGAGAACCTCGTTTCCCATTGCCGGGCATCCGAATGCGAAAGCATCGTATGAGGCACAGTCACCTTCTCTGAAGCTGTCGCACGGGATGAGGGAAACCTCAGCCTTTCCCTCGAGACTGTCCTTTATGGCAGACGCCATCTCCTCGGTGTTGCCTGTCTGTGAAAAATAGACTACTGCTACTTTTTTCATGATTATCTCCTTCGGCTCTCAAACACAGAGCCTGTAAAGTTCCTTTTCCTTCCCGTATTCGGAGATGAGGCACCTCGTGCATTCCGAATAGAGGCGGAATGTACGCTCCGCCTTCTCCGGATTGTGATATACCTTCCAGACTCCCGAAAGAATGAAGTTCTCACCCCTGTTCTCGACAAAGCTTCTTACGTCGTCGAGAGGATAGCCCAGGAGAATTCCTATCTCGTGGGGAAAATCGTCTTCCATCATCCGCATTTCGAGTCTGTCGAGCGTTCTCTCGACACTTGATGTGTCGTAACCGAGAGACGAAAGAGGCGCGGAGGCTTCTCCTTCTATTACATCCTCAAGTCTCTTCTTCCTGTAAAGAAAGAGAAGGGGACAGCCTTTTCTGTTGGTAAGGAATCTGAAGGACAGCCCCTTTCTCTCCAGTCCCTTAAGTTCCTTCCCGTCGAAGGAAGAAAGGGATGCGAGACATACAAGAGATGAGCATTTGACGTCTTTGAGTGTCGGTGCGCAATGGATTACAACAAGTTCGGTCAGCGTCATCTTTTTCTCTTTGACTGAAAGGCAAGGCCCGGGACTCCGTCTTTACTGCAGGACTGTAAGAGGAAAACACACACAGGAGGGAAGAGCCCCGGACCTTTCTAGTTAGTCTAAGCTAACTATAAGAAATGAGGAAAAGAAAGACAATAGGTTTATCGAAAAAAGTTAGACAAAACTAACTATGAGATCTCAGTATGGCGAGAAACTCAGGTAAGGCCTTGATTATAAACGCCCGGACCTGTTGAGTATTGCAATGAATTGGGGTAAAGTCATCATGCTGGTTGGGGACTCAATCTATGGACTTTGCTAGAGTGGAAGATGAATCCCGACCTCCTTTTTTTATCAGAATTTCCTCAAATATATCATTGAAAACAAGTGCAAATGAATACCCCTATAGACAGGGGGTTCAACACTCATGGACAAAATCGTTTGGCAAACTGGAGATTTATTTAGCTAGCTTTAACAATTTATTTAGCTAGCTTTAACACCCTTTCTCCTCCTTCATTTTGAAGATGCATATTCCAGATGGATAAAACCAAATGAAAAGGAGATTCTGACCCCGGCAAAGACTGCACAGAAATCATTCGTCTGCTCACTTTTCTCCAAAGTAAGCGGAATGAACTCAAAGAAGAATCCCAGAGTCGCTCTTCTTGCCGACAGGGTACTTCAGGCCATTCGAGAAGAAAAACATGTCAATCGTGTACGGCTGACGAGAGGCAAGGTAACGAGCCCAGTCGGTCTTGTCATTGAAAGCATAATGGCAGATAACGGATGAAGGCAAAAGTAATGAAATGCCACCCGATTTCTTCGGGTGGCATCTGAGAGTCTGATTTTGTTTCTCAGACTCGCATTTCTCTGTTGAAAGGTTTTCCGAGAGATGTCGGCCCGAGTCTGTTCGACTTGCGGTTGAATGCCAGGACAACGATTACGAGGACATATGGGAGCATCGTAAGGAATTCGTAGTACTGGAACGAAGGTATGAAGATCTGAACCTGGGTCTGGAAGACCTGGGCGAATGTGAAGAGGAGAGACCCCAGGAAAATCTTGACGGGATGCCATTGACCGAAGTAGACGAGGGCAACGGCAATGAAGCCGCGTCCGTTGATGATGTCTGCTGTGAACATCTTTGCCTGGCAGAGTGTGAGGAATGCTCCTGCAAAGCCTGCCATCGCGCCTCCGAGTGCGAGAGACTCATATCTGACGAGCGTTACGTTGATACCAAGGCTGTCTGCAGCTCTCGGATGTGTTCCGCATGCTCTGATCTTGAGTCCCCAAGGTGTCTTGTAGATGACGAACCATGCTATCGGAACGAGTGCATAGCAGAAGTAGATTATCGGGTTATGCGTGAAGAGTATGTTCCCGATAACGGGAATCTTTGAAAGAAGCGGAATCGGGTAGGCCGTAATTCCTGTAATCGACTGCGAACCTCCGATGTAGGCGCGGAAGAACGTTCCTGCAAGTCCCACTCCGAACATCTGCATGCCGATTCCCGCAATTCCCTGCGGTGCACGGAACGTGATTACGATTATTCCGAATATTAGGCCCATGATGGCACCGGCTGCAGTTCCTGCTGCCAGACCGAGCAGGTTTATTCCGAACGGAACAGCATCAGCACCACCGTATGTGTAGGGAATCAGCATTCCGAGGAATGCTCCCATCGTCATGATGCCTTCGCATCCGAGGTTGAAGATTCCTGCCTTCTGATTGAACATCTCTCCCATGGAGGCAATCATGAGGGCTACTGCAAAGCGGATTGTGAGAGTCAGTGTATTAATCAGTAAATCCATTATTTAGCCTCCTTCTTTGAGAAGAATCTTCTTCTGAATCTTTCTTCCATGTACGGGTTGCTCAGAATCATCTGTACTGCGACTATGATGAGGATGATGAGGCCCTGGAGTGCCTTTACGAAGTTTGGCGGAACCTCCGTGAGAATCTGAAGATTGACCTGTGCATAGAGCAGAATACCGAAGAAGAATGCGGCGGGAATGACTGCGAACGGGTGGAGGCATCCGAAGAGAGCGACGACTATGCCCGAGAAGCCGTAACCACCTGTAATTCCCTCCATTGCGCGTCCCTGATTACCCATGAGCTCTGCAGCTCCTGCAATACCGGCACATGCTCCTGATATTACCATTGATATCACGAGATATAGTCCTACGTTTATGCCGCCGTAGCGTGCTGCCCTCTTCGAAGCTCCTGCAGCTCTCATCTTGTAGCCGAAGCTTGTCTTGAAGAGGAGAATGTAGATTACGACGGCAAGAATCATGGCGATTATGAGACCCTGGTGCACTGCCGTTCCCTTGAAGAGCTTCGTGAGCTTTGTCGAATCTGGGAGCCTTGCACTCATCGGTGTTCCCGTCTTCTCGTTCGGGTCGAGCAGGGGAACACGGATCATGAATGCGTAGAACTGTGTTGCAGCATAATTGAGCATGACTGTGCTTAAGAGCTCGCTGACTTCGAATTTCGCCTTCAGAAATCCCGGAATGAAGCCGTAGATACCTCCTGCAACTGCCCCTGCAAGGATACAGAGCGGAATTGCGACAAATCTCGGCATTCCCGCCATCGGGAGCGCCACGGCCGTAGCCGCAACAACGCCCATCGCCATCTGTCCCTCTGCGCCGATATTGTTTATACCGCTCCTGGATGATACGCAGATACCGAGAGCGATTATCATGAGAGGAATCATTCTGACGAGAATCTCGCAGAAGGATCTGAAGTTCGAGAAAGGCATCGATATGATGATACCGTAGGTCTTCATGACGCTTTCTCCGGTTGCAAGGATAATCAGTGCCCCGATGGCTATTGCTATGATGACAGCGGCAACTATCACAGAAACCTTGTACCAGATTTTATAGCTGTTATTCTTCATCGCTTACCCCCGCCATTAAGATACCGAGCTTTGCCGTATCTGCTTCGTCACGCATGAGAACCTTCTGGTTCTTTCCCTTGAAGATTACAGCGATACGGTCGCTGAGTTTCATGATTTCATCGAGTTCCTCGCTGATGAGGAGAATGCCTACGCCCTTCTCCCTGAGCTTCAGGAGTTCCTTGTGTATGAACTCCGCCGCTCCCATGTCGAGGCCGCGGATAGGGTAGACGCATACGAGGAACCTGGGGCCTCTGTCTATCTCACGCGCAAGGATTACCTTCTGGATGTTACCGCCGGAAAGCGACCCCGCCGCAGTGTTGATACCAGGACATCTGATGTCGAACTCTTTTCGGAGGTATGAAGATGTCTCATCAATGTCCTTAAGCTTGAGAAAGTGATGACGGGAGAATCTGTCGTCGCTGTCCTTGAGGATGATATTCTCCTTTATGGACATTGCCGGTACGATACCCTCGGTGTTTCTTTCCTCTGGAATATATCCCATGCCTTTCTTTATGACTTCTCTCGGGGTGAGGTTGCTTATTTCTTCACCATAGAACTGTATTGAACCGCTTTCCGTACTCCTCAGTCCGTTTATTGCTTCTGCAAGCTCCCTCTGTCCGTTTCCCGATACTCCCGCAAGTCCCACGATTTCCCCTTCCTTCACGGTAAGGTTGAAGCCGTCAAGTGCGTTGAAACCTCTGTCGGATCTGACCGTGAGGTTCTTTATCACGAGGGCGTCCTGTCCTTCGGAAGGGGAGGAGAGATTCTGTGCTTCCTCAACCTCGTGCCCTGTCATCAGGGCTGCTATCTCTTTCGGAGTGAAGTTCTTCGTTTCCCCGTTGAAGACAATCTTTCCATGTCTGAGGATAGATACCTTGTCACTCAGGGCCTTCACCTCATTGAGCTTGTGGCTGATGAAGATTATCGAGAGCTCCGAGCTCATTTTCTTCAGAAGAACTATGAGCTCGTCAGTCTCCTGCGGTGTGAGTGCACTCGTCGGTTCATCGAGGATGAGGAATTTGGCTCCAAGACAGAGTGTCTTCACGAGTTCTACTCTCTGCTGCTCTCCGACCGAGAGCTGCCAGATGAATGCGTCAGGATCCACCATAAGACCATAGTGGGTGCTTACTTCTTCTATTCTCTCCCTTACGGCCTTCAGGTTCACCGTGAAGTGCCAGTGTTCCTTCATTCCCAGGGCTATGTTCTCAAGTACGGTCATGTTTGGCACAAGCATGTACTGCTGGTGCACCATCCCTATTCCGACTGCGAATGCATCATTGGGGGAGCGGAAGTTCACTTCCTTCCCGTTGATGAACATCTTTCCTTCATCCGCCTGATAAAGACCCATCACGATGTTCATCAGTGTCGTCTTTCCCGCTCCGTTCTCTCCGACGAGCGCGAGTATTTCGTGTGCGCCTACTGTCAGGGAGATATCATCGGAGGCAAGGACACCGGGAAATCTCTTCGTGATGTGTTCAAGTCTGAGTTCAAGTATTTCGTTATCCATATAATCCAAAACAGCCGGCCGATTCGGCCGGCATAAGTCATCTTAAATTCCGATTAAAGTGTTGAATAATCAACCTTAGCCCAGTCTGCAAGGATGTCCGGGGTTGCCTGGAAAGCCTTAATCTGGTCTTCGACAGCTGTTCTGATTTCCGGAGTGATCTTGTCGGCACACTTTGCTTCGTTCCACTGCCAGACGAAACCGCCGTTGTTGAAGTTCATCGGGAGACATTCGCCACCGAGGATGCCCTGTTCGAACTTCTCCACGAGACCTACGACTACAGCCTTGTAGTTGTATGCGGATGCGGCGATGCACTTGTAGCCTTCTGCAAGGTCAATCTGAGCTGTATCCTGTCCGACCCACCAGATGTCTGCGTTCGGATAGTCAGCAACTGCTCTGAGGGCTCCGAGAGCCTGCTGTGATGAACCTGTGAGGACGTCTGCGCCACCCTGAATGAATGCCTGAGCAGCTTCACCGGACTTGACTGTGTCGTTGAAGTTTCCGATATGTGTGACCTGAATCTTGCATTCCGGATTGGATGCCTGTACACCGAGTACGAAGCCTCTGTTGTAGCGTGCTGCATCTCCGCCGTCGATGGGGCCGACGAGGGCAACCTTATTTGCCTTTGTCGTGAGTCCTGCAACGAGTCCCGAGAGATATCCTGTTTCCTCTGACTGCGGCATGTATGTGAATACGTTGTCAGCGATGATGTCGGATGATGTTCCGAAAGCGAACATGACATCCGGGAATTCTGCAGCTGCCTCCTCGACCTGGGCTCTGAACTGCGAGCCGTGGACGATGATGATGTTGTAGCCGAGATTGACGTATGTTCTGATTGCAGTCATAGTGTCTGAAGGCTGTGTGTTCTCGACGGCCTTGTAGTCGGCAATTTTTCCCGGAAGTTCTTGCATTGCAAGCAATACTCCATCATGCATCGACTGACACCAACCTTTGTCGTCGATTGTACTTGATACGATTAAAGCAATCTTGATTTCGCTTTTCTTTGCCTCTTCGCTTCCGCCCTGTGCGAACACGGAAGATACCGCCAGAACGAGTACGAGACAGATAACCAGTAGTTTTTTCATTCAGTCCTCCTTATGGACAGGGGGAGAGTTGTTTCATATCCCCTCCTTTTTATTATTGAAGGACAACAGAAAAAAAAGCAAAGGAAAGTTTTTCGATAAATGTTTACCTGATTGCTCCGTTGATTTTCCATTCTTTTTTTCTTCTTTTCTCACTATGGAAGGTATAAACTTATCTTCATGAAGAGTTATGACTGGGTTATCGTCGGCGCCGGAGTCTCCGGATGCTGGACGGCATATGAACTGAGTAAGAGGAAGTGTTCTGTTCTTGTTCTCGACAGGGCAGATGATATATGTGAGGGAACGAGCAAGGCGAACTCCGCCATCGTCCACGCCGGCTATGACCCCGAACCGGGGACACTCATGGCCCGTCTCAATGTGAGAGGAAATGAAATCATAAGAGAGTGCCATGAGAAAATGGCCATTCCGTTCAGACAGAACGGAAGCATGGTTGTCGCATTCGACGATGACGGCATGAAGAAGATTTCCGAACTCTATGCCCGAGGTGTATTCAACGGTGTTCCGGGACTGAAGATACTCTCTAAAGAGGAAACTCTCTCCCTTGAACCTGGACTTTCGGAGAGCGTTGTGGGCTCCCTTCTTGCACCGACGGGAGGAATATGTTCGCCGTTCGAGCTTACGGCGGCACCGATTGAAGTTGCTCTCCGTAACGGAGTCGAAGTCAGACTCCCGTACGCACTCGACAGGGTCGAGAAGACAGAGTGCGGCTTCATCCTCAACGATGAGATTATGGCGAAGGGGGTAATCAACGCAGCGGGCGTCGACTCGGGCCGCATTGCCTCCCTCTTCGGGGATGATTCGATAGAAATCTATCCGAGAAAGGGAGAGTACTCACTTCTCGACAGCTCTGTGGGCTCCATGATTTCCCATACCATATTCCAGCCCCCGACTAGAAATGGAAAGGGAATACTTGTCTCCCCGACAGTCGACGGCAATATTCTTGTCGGACCCAATGCCGAGGACATCACGGATCCGTATGACACGACAACGACGTATCCCGGACAGGAGGAGATCTTCACGGGTGCAAGGACATCAGTTCCCGCTGTCAGCGAGAGAGACATAATAACATCGTTCTCGGGAGTGAGGGCTGTATCGAACAGCAGGGACTTCATAATCGGATTTTCTTCCGTCGAGGGACTCTTCAACATTGCCGGTATATGTTCTCCCGGTCTCACCGCTTCCCCTGCTATCGGGGAGTATGTTGTCTCGCTCCTCGAGGAGAAGGGACTTGTCGGAGAGAAGAAGGACGACTTCTCGGACGGGAGGAAAGTTGTAAGATTCATGGAACTCGGGGATGACGAAAAGCGTAAGGCCCTCGAGAGGAATCCTCTCTACGGCAGGGTAATCTGCCGCTGTGAGAGTGTGACGGAGGGAGAGATAGTCGACTCCATCCACCGTCCCTGCGGTGCGCGTACGCTTGACGGCGTGAAGAGACGTGTCAGAGCCGGAATGGGACGCTGCCAGGGCGGATTCTGCTCGCCGCGTGTCATGGAGATACTCTCCCGCGAGCTCTCCGTTCCCTTCACGAAGGTGACAAAGGCTGGAAAGGGAAGCTGGCTTACACTCGATAAGGAGGACGGAAACAATGCTTAAGGTTCAGGCTCTCATAATAGGCGGAGGTCCGGCAGGGCTCAGCGCCGCCCTCTCACTCTGGAATGAAGGGGTAAGGGACATCCTCATAATAGAGAGGGACAGGACACTGGGGGGAATACTCAATCAGTGCATCCATGCTGGCTTCGGTCTCCAGGTATTCGGTGAGGAGCTCACAGGCCCCGAGTATGCCCAGCGCTGCATCAATTCGATAAAGAACACCAGCGTCAGGTACCTTACGGATACGATGGTGACATCACTCTCTCCAGATAGGACTGTCAGGGCTCTCAGTGCGGAGAAGGGACTTTTGGACATTCAGGCTGACGCCGTGATCCTTGCAATGGGCTGCAGGGAGCGTACCCGCGGTATGCTCCATATCCCGGGAACAAGACCCGCGGGAATATATACGGCAGGGACTGCACAGCGCCTTGTCAATGTCGAGGGCTACATGCCGGGTAAGAGTGTCGTCATACTCGGCAGCGGTGACATCGGCCTCATAATGGCAAGACGAATGACTCTCGAGGGAGCCAGGGTGAAGGGTGTGTATGAAGTCATGAGCCGCTCGAACGGACTCAGACGCAACATCGTGCAGTGCCTCGATGACTATGATATTCCTCTCCATCTCTTCACGACTGCAACAGAGATACACGGCCGTGAGAGAGTTGAGGGCGTGACGGTGAGCAAGGTGGACGAGCACCTGAAGCCCATAAAGGGAACTGAGGAATACGTCGAATGCGACACTGTCCTTCTTTCCGTCGGCCTCATTCCGGAGAACGAGCTCTCGCGTAAGTGCGGTCTTGAGATGGACCCGAAGACGCGGGGCCCCGTGAACAGGGGAAACTTCATGACGAGCGCCCCCGGCATCTTCGCATGCGGCAACGTACTCAGGGTCTATGACCTTGCGGACAACGTCACGAAGGACAGCATTCTCTGCGGAAAGGCAGCGGCTGAGTATCTGAAGGAGGCAAAGTGATGGAGACAAGTCTTGTAACATGCGTAATATGCCCCAAAGGCTGTTCGATAAGTGTCCAGTGGAGTGAAAACGGCGGAGTGAAGAAGGTCGAGGAAGTCCACGGCAACAGCTGTAAGCGCGGCTTGAGCTACGCTTCGAGCGAAGTCGTACATCCCGAGAGAGTGCTCTCGTCTACGGTGAGAATCCGCAACAGCAGTCTCTCGCTCCTTCCCGTGAGAAGCTCCAGGCCTCTTCCGAAGGAACTCATCCTCGATGCCATGAAGGTCATAAAGAGGACCGTTGTCGAAGGAAGCGTGAAGATGGGCGATGTCATAATAGCCGATATCCTCTCGAGCGGCATCGACATGGTGGCATGCAGGGACAGCGACTGACATACGCTTTATTCATATTTTCAATCTGTATTCTTTTATCGGTTTCCTGTAGAATTCTTGCTTGGTAAGAGGTAAGGCTGTGTTAGATAAGAACAACGAATACTCCAAGATGAAATTCCACATTGACACCGAGGTCCTCCGTCATCTCTTCGACGGAACACTTGTCAGGGATGCCGACAGAATCCCTATCGATATCTGTCCCCAGGACAGAGTGCCCTCAAGGTGCTGCATATACAAGGAAAGGGCTGTCGTCAGATACCGTATGATGGCTCTCGCAGGTTACACACTCGAGACAGATGATGACGAGTACCGTTCTCTCTCTTCATACATGGAAGAGGCGATGAATGAGGATAAGCCCAAGCTTCCTCTTCTGACGACAATCGCAACGGGATGCTCGTCCTGTCCGCAGTCACATTATGCGGTATCGGATG
>CAZGNN010000017.1:0-14065 GCA_964527335.1 uncultured Spirochaetaceae bacterium
GGAAGGGTCAACTTCTTCCTATAATAGTTCGGCTTTTTTACTGACATTTCCTTCTATTACGGCTATATTTTATATCATGTCGCGGAAGATTATTTTCTATAACCAGAAAGGTGGCGTCGGAAAGACTACAGCAGCTGTAAGTCTCGCTTCTGTTCTGGCTGCAAAAGGCTTTAAAGTTTTATTAATTGATCTTGATGCTCAGGTTAACCTTACTCATGCAGTATCGGGAGACCCGAAAAAAGCTAATATCTACCAGGTCATAACAGGTCAGGTTGATGCAAGAGATGCTGTTCAGTCGACTCTTTTCCAGAATCTGTATCTGATTCCGGGGTCTCTGGACCTTGCAGGTCTTGCAATCGAACTTGTCGAGGAAGATAACAGAGAACAGTTTTTAAAGAAAAGTCTCTCTGTCATCGACAAGGACTATGATTATATCCTACTGGATTGTCCGCCGTCTCTTGGACTTGAGACTGTTAATGCTCTCTGCTGGTGCGATGATGTGATTATTCCTTTACAGTGTGAGTATTTAGCTATGGAAGGTCTTAATCTGATAATGAGAACCATTACTAATATAAAGAAGACTGTCAATCCCAATATCCGCATCCTCGGCATTCTGTTCACGATGTACAGCAGACGCATAAGGCTGAACCAGGACGTTGTAGATGACATCTCCGCATACTTCCCCGACCTTGTATTCAAGACAATCATACCCCGTTCCTCGAGGCTCGCTGAGGCTCCGTCGCACGGACTTCCGATAAACTACTATGACAAATCGTCGGCAGGCGCCAAGGCATTCGTTAAATTAAGTGAGGAGGTAATCAACCGTGGCTAGTGACAAGAAGAGAGGACTCGGAAAGGGAATCGGATCCCTGATGAGCGGTTTTGATTTCGATACACAGACAGAAGACATTCTTACGAAGACCATCAACGAAGAAGCGAAGCAGAACAGGATGGCCATTGTCCAGATTGATGTTTCACGCATCAGGACCAATCCCAATCAGCCGCGAAAGTACTTTGATGAGGATGCCCTCAAGGAGCTTGCAGAATCAATAAAGACACAGGGAATCATCCAGCCCCTCACTGTCGAGGAGATAGCTCCCGGAGAGTTCTCCATCGTTGCAGGTGAAAGAAGATACAGGGCTGCAAAGATGGCAGGACTCGAGAAGGTCCCCGCCATTGTCATGACATTCACCGATGTGCAGAGAATACAGGTATCGCTCATAGAGAACATACAGAGGGAGAACCTCAATGCAGTGGAAGAGGCACAGGCCTACCAGTATCTCATCGACAAGACAGGATACACACAGGAGACTGTCGCGGAGAAGGTCGGTAAGAGCAGATCCACAATCACGAACTCCCTGAGACTTCTCGCTCTCTCCGATCAGGTCAAGGATGACATCGTATCGGGTGCGATGACTGCGGGACACGCAAGGGCTATTCTCTCTCTCATCAACCCTGCTGACAGACAGCTTCTGAGGGACAAGATTGTCCATGACAACCTTTCCGTCCGTGATGCCGAAGCGCTTGCAAACTCGTACAACAAGGGACACAAGCTCATTTCGAAGAGGAAGGACGGCAAGAAGGACGAGGAAGTGGGGAAGGTTGAGGAGAAGTTCACTTCATCTGTCGGTGCAAGATGCGAGATAAAGGGAACGCTCGACAAGGGAAAGCTCGTAATCAAATTCAGAAGCACATCCGACCTCGAGAAGCTCTATGCGCTCCTGAGCAAGGGTGAGATTCTCTTTGAAGAGTAATTATATATACTAAAAGGATATAAACATGAAAGACGGATTATATGCTGTTTTAAAGACAAAAAAAGGAAACATAACACTTGAACTGGAGTACAAGAAGACGCCGATGACGGTCTGCAACTTCGTGGGCCTTGCAACAGGCGTCCTCAATCTCGAGAATCCCGGGAAGCCCTTCTATGACGGGCTTACATTCCACAGGGTAATAGACAACTTCATGATCCAGGGCGGATGCCCGAAGGGAAACGGAACAGGCGGTCCGGGATACAGGTTCCCCGATGAATTCGACCCCTCCCTCAAGCACACCGGCCCCGGCATTCTCTCCATGGCCAATGCAGGCCCGGGAACAAACGGCAGCCAGTTCTTCATCACGCACGTCGAGACTCCGTGGCTTGACGGCAAGCACACTGTCTTCGGCCATGTAGTCGAGGGACAGAATGTCGTGAACAAGATCAAGCAGGGAGACAGAATCGATTCTGTAGAGATTCTCCGCATAGGTACAGAGGCCGAGGCCTTTGATGTCAGCAAGGAATCCTTCACGAAATACGTCCAGGAGGCCGAAGAAAAGGTCATAAAGGCTCGCGAAGAGGCAAACAGGAAAATACTCGACGAAATCAAGACGCGCTATCCTGAGGCCGTTAAGACGGCTTCAGGACTGATGTACGTCGTCGACAGACCCGGCGACGGCGGAGCTTCCCCGAAGTTCGGCGGCAAGGTGACTGTACATTATGAAGGCAAGCTTCTCAACGGAAAGATTTTCGATTCTTCATATCTCAGGAAGGAGCCCACATCCTTCAGAATCGGTGAAGTCATCGAAGGCTGGAACGAAGCTCTCGTCACGATGACGAAGAACGAGAAGAGAACACTCATCATCCCGCCCGAGCTCGGTTACGGCGAATACGGCTACCCCGGAGTCATTCCTCCGAATGCCTATCTGATTTTCGAGGTCGAGCTGCTTTCTTTCTAAGGAGTCACTAGTGAAGAACACCACTGTTTATGTCTGCAGGGAGTGCGGTAGAGAAGAGTCCAAATGGACAGGACGATGTCCCGATTGCGGAAGCTGGAACAGCTTCGAGGAAAGGAGTGTCACTCCCCAGAAGAACAGTGCAGATAAAACCAAGACCGTGATAGATGACGGTGTGAGAACTCTCAGCGAGGTTCCGTACGAGAAGACGCTGAGAGTCTCGTCGCGCATGGAGGAGCTCGACAGAGTCCTCGGCGGAGGCGTCATGCGCCCTTCCTCCGTGCTTGTCGGAGGAGAGCCGGGAATCGGAAAGTCGACGCTGATGCTTCAGCTGATATCGAACCTGTCCGAATATGCGCCGGTTCTATACATTTCGGGTGAGGAGTCTCCTTCCCAGGTGAGACTCAGAGCCGAGAGACTTAACCTCCCCACCGACAGGATACAGATATACTGCGACACGAGGCTTGAAGCCCTTGTCGAGACCATCGAGAGAATCAAGCCGGGATACATAGTTGTCGATTCAATCCAGACTCTCTCCTCATCCCAGTCTGAGTCCTCTGCGGGCTCTCCCAACCAGATCAAGACATGCTGCATGGAACTCTCCGTCAGGGCGAAGAAGACAGGCGCTGCCATCTTCTTCATCGGTCACGTGACGAAGGACGGCATAATAGCAGGGCCGAAGATTGTAGAGCACATGGTGGACACCGTACTCTACTTCGAGAGCGCCGAGAACGGCATCAGACTGCTCCGCGCCTCGAAGAGCAGATTCGGCAGCGTCGATGAAATCGGGCTCTTCGAGATGACAGCTACGGGCCTCAGAGGCGTCAAGGATCCCTCTCTCATATTCCTCTCCTCCAGAGAGAACGACTCTGTTCCTCCCGGAATTGTCTTCACTCCGGTTGTGGAGGGAAGCAGAACATTCATCGTTGAAATCCAGGCCCTCATAGTCGAGGCGAGAAGCGGCTACCAGCGCATATATTCGGACAAGATAGACCTTAACAGAATCAACAGGGCTGAGGCCATCCTGCAGCGTCACGCAGGACTTGATCTCTCGAAGGATGACATCTATGTGAATGTCGCCGGCGGCGTGAAGCTTTCTGAGGCAAGCATAGACCTTGCCCTAGCTCTTGCTCTCTATTCTTCGAAGACCAATCTTGCTCTCTCCTCGTCATTCTCGGCCTTCGGGGAACTGTCACTGGCAGGGGAAGTGAGGCCCGTCACATTCCAGGAAAGACGTATCAAGACGCTGTCCGACATGTCGTTCAGCCGTGTAATAACAGCTTCATCAGCCTCCGTCAAGGCCGATATAAAGGTCGACAGGGTGAAGGATATAAGGAGTGCCATCATCTCGGCGTTCAGAAAGAAGTCGGAAGAATAATAATCAGCGGGAAGATTCCAGTTCTGACTTCTGCAGGGAATAATACATTCACATACACTTGAAATCAATTTCTGATAGATTAAAGAGATATAATGAAAGTTAGTGGTACTGACTAATTTTATATGTCAGGGTATTCCGAAAATACAAGACAACTGTACTGTAATTTCAGATTGACATTTACACGATACCGTGTGTTAATCAAAATATACAGGAAAACAGCTTATGGACCGATACCTTTCAGTTACCGAATATGCAAAGCTCAATGGAAAAGACCCGGGAAACATACGACGTCTCCTCGCTTCCGGCCGTATGAAGGGACAGAAGGTCGGCAGACAGTGGATAATTGAGGAAGGTACTGTCTACCCGGAAGACAGAAGAGAGAAAAGCGGTGTTTATCATAACTGGAGGAAACGGGGAACGATTATGAAAGAAAACAGAAATCTGATGACTACTCTTTCACGGATGATTTCCTCTCTATCGTCCATATACGGCTCCACAATGTACGAAGTGATTCTTTACGGTTCGTATGCCAGAGGAACAGAGACCGATGAATCCGATGTCGATATTGCCGTTATCCTACTTTCAGAGCCTGACAGGAAGACAACCGACATGATGGTTGACTCCGTAGCAGCATACGAGCTTGAATGCGGAAAGGTGCTGTCCGTAATTGATGTGAACTACGACAGATTCAACAGATTGAAGAATGTTCTTCCTTTCTACAGAAACATACTCAGAGAGGGGATTGTGTTATGGAAAATGAAAGCATAACAGAACTTTCAGGTTACAGATTCGGAAAGGCAACAGCGAATATCAACGTTGCGAAAACTCTCTGTGAAGCGGGTGAATATGAAGTTGCATTGAACAGAGCATACTATGCTGCCTTCGATGCCATGAGAGCTGTGAATGCGCTTGACGGATTTGACAGCAGCAAACACAGCGGGGTTATAGCGCATTTCAACCAGGAGTATGTGAAGAATGGAGTATTTCCGGCGACAACGTCAGCAGTCATAAGGAAAGCCTCCATGCTCAGGGAAAAGTCCGATTACGAAGATTTCTATGAGGCAGACGGAGAAGAAACTTCAGATGTAATCGAAAAGGTCGAAAGCTTTCTGAAGGATGTGGAGGCTTACCTGAAAAGCAAAAAAGTACTTGAGTCCTGATCTGCCGTTGCCGAAATTACACGTAAAGTATGGAAAAACAATAGTTTTGTGTAATTTTGACAACGGCGAGTTGATTTCGGCCGATAAAAAACAGGATGCGTCATACATCCTGTTTTGAGTGTTTCAGCTGTACTCTACAGTCTTGCAAGAATAAACGGGAATCCCACGAGAGAACCGAAGATTGATCCGAGGCTGCTCATGAGTAGTGCCACAAGGCACTTGAGGATTCTGTTCCTGTACCATCCCCTGAGTGTGAGTGCGTCGTTGTTGATGTTCTCGAAGTCCTTGACCTTGGGAGGCTTGAACGTAGCCTGCCATATGCCTGCGAATATGCCGACGCCGAGTACGGGGTTCAGAACGAAGAACGGGGCCGTCACTCCGCTGAGGAGGCATGTAAGAAGTGATGCTCCTCCGATGAGTGTGAAGACGAACGTGCATGATGCATTCGCTATGACCCAGTAGAGAAAGGCCTTGAGGCCCTGGTCCCAGCCGGATGTGAAAATGCCGACTGCAACGAGTGCAACAATCAGAACCGGGATGATCCACTGTGCAATCTTTCCCGCCTTGCTCGGTTTCGGTATTTCGGTGATTGACGAGGTATCTGTAGAGAGCTCTCCCTTCTCTAAAAGTTCGAAGTTCCTGATGATTCCCTGCGTGTGTCCCGCACCTATTACGGCGACCTTCGATTTTCCCTCTGATGTGTAGATAGACGTTGCAAGGTAGCGGTCTCTCTCGTCTATGAGTACTTCCTTGACGGAGGGGAGTTCCTTTGCAACTTCCTTCATCATCGATTCGAGGGTTTCCTCGTTCTTGAGCTCTTCGAGTTCCTCCTCGCTTATCTTCTCGTTGGAGAAGGAAGCGGAAACGAGTGTTGCAAGGAGCTTGCACTTGTTCCAGAGCGAGCTCTTTCCCCATGCGCGGCGGAACGTCACCTGGATTTCCCTGTCGCAGAGGGAAACGGGGATGTTCTTCTCCTGGGCAAGCTTTGCGGCTCCGAGAATCTCCGCTCCGGGGTCGCTTCCCGTCTGGGCTCCCATCCTTCTCTGGAAGGAAGCGAGAGCTGTGTTCGCGAGAAGCAGGAATCCCTTTCCTTCCTTGAACACCTTCTTGATGTCCATGTTCTCGTAGGAGGAATCCTTCGTCTTGCTCTTCATTCTGCCCTCATCGAGCTCGATGCAGACTCTGTCGGGATTCTCCTTCTCGATGATTTCTCTCACCTCTTCGGCACTGTTCTTAGAAACATGTGCAGTACCGACAAGGTGGATGGTGTCACCGTTCGAGAAGGTGATTATATGGTAAGTGTCGCTTACTTTTACTGTCGTCATTTCAGATCCTTGATGGAGGCGCGGAGGAAGCCGAGCATCTTCTCTGCCGAAGCAATATCAAGCTTTTCGTTCACGGAATGGATGTCGTACATGTTGGGACCGATGGAGACGCTGTCCATACCTTCAATCTTGGAGTTGATTATTCCGCATTCGAGGCCGGCGTGGATAGCCGTGATCTCCGGCTTCTCTCCCGTGTACTTCTCCCACTCTGCGGCAAGCTTTGCAGTGAGTGCTGAATCGGGATTCGGAAGCCATCCCGGGTAGCCGTCACCGACTTCTACTGTGAAGCCGTTGCTCTCGCAGAGAGTCCTGATTGTTGTGGCGACGCTGAGCTTTGCACTCTCGATCGAGCTTCTGACGGAATAGACTACCTTCGCTTTCTCGTAGCCGAAGTCGAGGATTGCAAGGTTGCAGGATGTCTCGACAAGTCCCGGAAGAGTCTGTGAATATGCCTGTACGCCCGAGGGGCTGCAGATCAGGATGTTCTTGATGTGATCGTTGACCGACGACGGAACAGTATAGTCCGAGAGACCTTCCGGATTCTCCTTCACCGTGATTGTGATGTCCGGATCGGACTTGCAGTATTCGACCCTGAGGTCTTCCTGCAGCTTTGATGCAGCCTTCATGGCCTCCTCAATGCTGCATACGAGGATTGTAGCCTTGAGATGTGACGGAATGACGTTTCTCTTCGTTCCGCCCTTTGCGGAGACGATTCTGCTCTGCGGAAGAAGCGAGAGATAGCGGCCGAAGACCTTGATGGCATTTGCCCTCATCCTGTGGATGTCGCCGCCGGAGTGTCCTCCGAGGAGACCGGAAATCTCGACGTCCACAGCCTTGTATGCCGAATTGTCGAACTTGATCCTGTTGATAGCCCTTGTGGCCTCTACGTCAACGCCTCCTGCGCAGCCGATGTAGAAGATGTTCTCCTCCTCGCTGTCGAGGTTGATGAGCTGACGTGCGCTGACGTACTTCTCCTCGAGTCCGAATGCTCCCGTGAGCCCGACTTCCTCGTTGACTGTGCAGATGCATTCGATCGGTCCGTGCTCGAGCGTGTCATCCGAGAGGATATCGAGCATGGTGGCTACGGCAATGCCGTCGTCTCCGCCGAGTGACGTGTCCTTTGCCGAGATGTACTTTCCGTCACATACGATTTCAATCGGATCTGTCCTGAAGTCATGCTTCGAGCCTTCTCTCTTCACGCACACCATGTCCATGTGACCCTGGAGTGCAACTGCTGGGCAGTTCTCGTAGCCCGGGGTTGCACCTTTCTTCATTATTACGTTGCCGACCCTGTCCTGGACAGCACTGATGCCGTTCTTCTCAGCCCATTTCAGAAGGAATCTTCTCACTCCTTCCTCGTTGCCGCTCTCCCTGGGAATGGAAGAGATATCATTGAAATATGACCATAATCTTTTTTCTTTCAAATTATCGAACCACATATATATCTCCCTGTTTAAGGTGAATATAAGCATTGTATGTCATATCGTGTGAAAAAACGATATGGATATTGTACAAAATTCTTTAAAGTCTCTTGCAACCGTCAGAAGTTAGAACCAAAATAAGACACGGAGCCAGCCATGAAAGACAACATCCTTCTCATCATCAATCCTAACGCTTCCAAGGGAAAAGGCAGAAAGAAGGCGAAGCGGATCAGGGAAATATTCGCCCTTCACGGCAGACAGTGCGCCATTGCCTACACATCGGGAAGGGGCCACGCCGAGAAGCTTGCAAAGAGCGGGGTGGAGTCCGGAATAAGGACAATTGTAGCTGCAGGCGGTGACGGAACTGTCAACGAGGTCATCAACGGCATCATGAAGGCCAGGGGACATGAGAAGGTGGCAATGGGAATAATTCCCGTGGGACGGGGAAATGACTTTGCCTGGATAGCGGGTATTCCGAACAATCTCGAAAGAGCCGTAGAAATCATTCTGAACAACGAACCCAAGGCGACTGACGTGGGCTTTGCGAAGGGAACCGACAGGGAGAGGGGCGTCTACTTCCTCAACGGCATGGGCTTCGGCTTCGAACCCATGGTTAACTTCCTTGCCCAGGACTATAAGCATCTCAACGGCATGGCGAGCTACATTGCGGCATTCATCCACATGCTCTTCAATCCCCCGAAGGGATACAGGATGCATGTGAAGATCGACGAGGAGGAGTTCGACCTCGTGTCGCAGCAGTTCTCGTGCAACAACGGACGGAGAATGGGTTCCTCGTTCCTGATGACTCCTCTTGCCTTAATCGACGACGGATACCTCGACTACATGTACACGAAAAAGCTCTTCCGCGGCTTCGGCCTCATAAAGATGGCCATCCGATTCCTCCGCGGTGCAATGGTCACGGACAAGGAGAATTTCAGCTACGGAAAGGCAAAGCGTGTCGAGATAACAAGTGACAAGGATCTCATAGTTTCACATGTAGATGGTGAGGAGTTTTCACGAAAAGGCAAGCATTTTGTGATGGAAATACTGCCTTCCGCAATAAAACTGTTCCGCTAGTCTTTTGATATTTATACACCTATCTTTATATACACAATGAAAATAATTGTGTAAAAATTCTGTTTGACTTCGATTTCGGATGGTTGTATCATTATAATACCGTATAGAACGCCCAAAAAGTGGAAAACGGCATAAGATTGTGGTGAAAGAATGATTAAGGAAAGTGTACCGGGAATTCATTTTTATGATCAGGATTTTGTTGACATGTACGACAGGGCCTGGGTTTGGTTGGAAGAACTCTGGAAGGACGGGGAGAAGGACAGCAAATTCCCCGAAGGCCACTTCACGCACGGTGACAGTGACATAATCTCTCTCTATGATGTCTCTCTTTCTTCTCTGTTCCTTGTCTATTCGAATCAGATTTACAGTCCGTATTCCATGGTGGATTATTTTTATGCTCGTCAGGAAGAGAATGGAAGAATTGCTGAAGAGTATAACATTGTCACGGATGAAGCCGTCGTCAATCCCGCCAATCCGCTCGGCGTCACGCTTCCTCTGCTTCCATATGTCGAATTCGTCTTCTATCACAAGATCGGAAACAAGAAGAGACTGAAGGATGTCGTTCCTTATCTCGAGAAGTACTTCGAATGGCTCAAGGCCAACTTCCAGAGAGACAACGGCCTCTATTCCGTTCCGGCAGAAGCCATGCACATGGGTAACCTCCCGAGAGAGGGTGCAGTCTACTTCATCGACTTCAATGCGGCGATGGCAGTCTTCGCGCTCTATCTCTCGACAATCGGGGACATCCTCAACGACAAGGAACTTGCATTCCGCTACAAGCGTGTGTACTTCGCCCTCAAGACGAGAATCAACTCGATGATGTGGTCGGGAGAGGATAACTTCTACTATGACCTCGACGAGAACGGCAATCAGATAAGAAACAAGCACATCGGTGCCTTCTGGACGCTGCTGGCACAGATTCCGAACGACGAATACGCTTCGTTCCTCATTGAAGAGCTCAAGGATGACAGGGAGTTCGGAACGGACAACCCGTTCCCGACACTTCCCGTGTCGAATCCGCACTTCTCGGAAGACGGCAACGGCTACTGCGGCGGTGTCTCGACCTTCATGACATATATAATCATCAAGGGACTTGGCAACTACAATTCGTTCATCTTCGCACGTGAGTGTGCCATCAGACACATGTACTTCGTTCTCGATACTCTCCATCCCGGAGAGGAGAAACCGGGTGACGTGTGGGAGCTCTACAAGCCGATGGGCGAGGGCCCGTGCGTAATGCCCGAGGGAATAGAGAACAGAAAGCGCTATCTGCCGTCAGTCGGACTCATTGCGATAAGCGCATGCATCGAGAACATCATCGGACTCGACATATCTCTTCCGAGGAAGACGGTCTACTGGACGATGCAGTCTCTCGAGGCAATGGGGATTGAACACCTCTCGCTCAAGAAGAACATCATCACCATCCTCTCCAACAAGAACCAGAGAGGCTGGGAGATAAGACTCGAAAGCGAGAAGCTCTATTACTTCACCATCGAAATCATGGACGACGGAAAGAAGAAGACTCTTCCGATTCCTTCCGGAAAGTGTTCGATGCTCATCGACAAGCTCTGATGTCTTCTTAATGAGACAAAAACTTAACTGAAAGTAAGACGGATCGGAAACTATCATTTAAGTATCACTTTGAATAAAGGGGTTATTTATCTATGGACATGAATTCATTCTCCCTCAAGGGAAAGGTTGCCTGGGTAACAGGCGCAAGCTACGGTATCGGAATGGCAATCGTCAAGGCCTATCATGATGCAGGTGCTCAGGTAATTTTCAATACTTCAAGACAGGAATCCGTTGACAGCGGTCTTGCAGAATACCGCAGATGCGGCATGGACGATGTTCTCGGCTATGTATGCGATGTCAGGGATGAGAAGGCCGTAAAGGCACTCGCTGATGAGATTGTGGCAAAGTTCGGCAGACTCGACATCCTCGTCAACAACGCAGGCTGCATCAAGAGAATCCCGATGACGGAGATGAGTGCAGAGGATTTCAGGGCAGTCGTAGACCTTGACCTCAATGCTCCATTCATCTGCTCCAAGGCAGTCATTCCGCAGATGATCAAGCAGGGTGGCGGAAAGATCATCAATATCTGTTCGATGATGAGCGAACTCGGACGTGAAACAGTCTCCGCATACGCTTCTGCAAAGGGCGGCCTCAAGATGCTCACCAAGAACATCGCATCCGAATACGGCGCATACAACATCCAGTGCAACGGCATCGGGCCCGGCTACATCGCAACACCGCAGACAGCACCGCTGAGAGAAAGACAGGCTGACGGCTCGAGACATCCCTTCGATGCTTTCATCGTTGCAAAGACTCCTGCAGAGAGATGGGGAACACCCGAGGACCTTCAGGGACCGGCAGTCTTCCTCGCATCCAATGCTTCGGATTTCGTGAACGGACATATCCTCTATGTCGACGGCGGTATCCTGGCATATATCGGAAAGCAGCCGAAATAACGCATAAAGAGAAATACAGGAAAGGGCAGAGCTCAGACGGGTTCTGCCTTTTTCATGCTTCCTATTCCCGATAATAAACAATATCCTATCCCATATATGAGAAGAATCCTCCTGATAGTAGCCATCACTCTGCTTCTGTTTTCATGCTCCCGCCCGGGAGTGGATGAGAGTACAATAAATGTGGCGGTGTCACAGGAGCCGGTGACTCTGGATGTGATGACGAATCCGACACTGACGGGGAGGATAATCGCTTCAGGCAACATCTACGAGAAGCTCCTTGTTCTCGACGGAGACGGAAACATCCGTCCGGAGCTTAGCTCATCCTATACTCTTTCAGATGACAGCAGAACGCTGACATTCACTCTCCGTAAGGGAGTTCTCTTTCATGACGGAAGTGAGATGAAAGCCCTGGATGCATGCTCTTCGATGAACAGATACCTTTCCCTGTACTCACGTGCTGGAGAGATTACAGGCGGCGCACTCTTCACTGTCACCGGAGACTATGAAATTTCGATAACGAGCGAAAATTCGCTTCTGTTTCTTCCTTATCTTATTGCATCGAGTCCGGAGGAGGCTATTGTTATGCCTCATTACTTAATAGACGGAACATCACTTGTGACCCATGTTATAGGTACAGGACCCTATCGTCTTGCCTCGTGGACACCGGGGGAGAAGATAGAACTCGTACGTTTTGACTCCTATTCGGAATACGGAGATGAGAGTAACGGACGCTGGGGAAAAAAGACGGCTGAAACCGGAAGAATCGTCTACTGGTTTGTTCCCGATTCCGTCACACGGCTCCTCGGACTCGAGAGCGGACAGTACGACTTCATCAATGATGTCATGAGCACGGATGAGGAGAGGATAGAGAAGAACGGCTCACTCAGTCTCATAACCGGTGAAGAGAGCGGATCCATTGCGCTTGTATTCAACAAGAAGGAAGGACCTCTTGCCGAGAGTGATATAAGAAAGGCCGTGAGTTATGCTGTCTCATCGGAGGACCTCATGGCAGCATGCTACGGCAGGAGCGGCTACACCACATCCTCCCTCTACATGGAGTCATGGCAGAAGGAATGGCTGTGTGACGAAGAGAATCCCTACCGTGAACAGAACACAAAGAAGGCAGAGGAGATTCTCGCGGGAAAGGGAAAGATAAAGCTCCGCATTCTCTCTTCAAATCTCAGCAATCTCGACAGGATTGCAGCTGTCCTCAAGGAGGAACTCGAGAAGGTCGGCTTCGAGTGCACGCTGACGATTCTTGACTGGGCGTCCTTCATAGAGGAGCGTTCCTCCTCGTCCTCATGGGATATCTACATATCTGCATTCACGTCGGTTCCTCTTCCTCAGATGAAGAGCTATCTCTCTCCAGCATTTCCCGGATGGATCAGTGAAAACAGCAAAGCCTACGGTGTCATCAGGGCTCTCAATGAGGCATCTTCTGTCACAGAGGCTGAAGAAATCTGGAATGAAGGACAGAAGATCATGTGGGAAGACTCTCCTGTTTATATTGCCGGACACTATACAACAAGCTATGCCTCCTCTGGCAATTTGAGTAACATAATCATCCAGAACGGTTTTTTCTTCTGGAACACAGTGAAAGAAAAGAAAAAATGAGATAATGAAAAAATCTCACTTTCGAGAGGGAGCGACAGAATCTGATGGGAAAGACAATCATACAGAGATTACTTTATTTTCTGCTGACGCTTCTTCTGGTGTCGCTCTTTCTCTTTTCTGTCTTCTACTTTCTGAAGGGTGACAGCTCTTCTGTGATACTGGGAGAGGAAATTTCAGAGGAAGCGAAAGATAATTATATAGGGAGTATGAAAATAAAGAAAGGGTTCCTTTCGGGGTACCTCTCGTCGATGAGGAGATTATTCACCCTTGACTGGGGTAATACTCTTTCGGGGGAGAGCATCAGAAATGTTGTTGCATCATCATTTCCCGTCTCGCTCTCGCTCTCCGTATGGTCATTCATCCTCTCGTTTCCCCTCTCTCTCTTTCTCAGTATAAGGGCCGTAAGACGAGAGGGTTTTTCTGCACTCTTTCTTGCACTTCTTTCTGCACTCCTTCTTCTCTTTCCGTCTTTTCTATCCTCAGTCATCCTGATTCTCGTCTTCTCGTCGACGCTCAATATATTCCCGGTTGCGGGATATATAAGTCTTTGTGAAGGACTATGGGCACACCTGAGGTCGATAATCCTTCCGTCCCTTGCGCTTTCTCTTCTGAACATGTCCTTCATGCTGCGTATCTTCAGGGAAACGCTGGACGCCAATATGAGGAAGCCCTTTGTGAATTACGCCAGGGCGAAGGGAGTGAGGGAGAAAAGTCTTGTCGTAAGGGAAGCCCTGAAGCCGTCCCTTCCGGTCATCATCTCGACGACGGCACAGAGCGTTGTCTCGTTCTTCGCGTCATCGACGGTAGTCGAGACAGTCTTTGCACTTCCCGGAATGGGAAGGGCTCTCGTAAGGAGTGCCCGAAGAGGAAGTCGTTGTCGCACATCCACCGCATTTCTGGGTGGGGATAC
>CAZGNN010000018.1:0-13970 GCA_964527335.1 uncultured Spirochaetaceae bacterium
AATCTTCCTGTTTTGTCTGACAATAGAAAATCCCCACATGCTGCCATATGGGGATGGATTGTCTGATTGTGATATCAGAAAGCGTATGTTGCTCCGACGTACGGGCGCATAAAGAAGTTAGCAACACTTAATTTGTAACCATACTTCTTAGCATCCTCCTTCGCGTCTTTAACCATCGCGTTGGTATTTATGAAAAGCCAGGAGAAATCAAAACCTGCAACAATAGTTATATCGTCGTTGAGATTGTAACCGCCTTCGACACCAAGGTTGATACCGAAGCCTGTGTTTTTCAATTCCTTAAGATCATCTTCATCAGCGTTCTTTATTTTTGCAAGATAACCAGACACCAACTCAACACCTGCAAGTCCGGAAACAGAGAACTGCTTGTTGATTGCATATGTGTACTTTCCGTCAACTGCAAAATCTATATACAGACCAGAGGATTCCATTACATCACTAATATCTTCTCCTGCCATCTCAGACTTTGCCTTTCCCGCAAACATCAGACCGAAATCAGCTTTAACTGACCAATTCTTGTCGAATGCATATTCACCTGTAAGGTTAAGAGAAAATCCATTATTTGTAGTCTTCATATCATCAGAATCATAACTCTGACTCTCCCCCTTGATACTTCCTGTCTGGATTCCCCATCCGAGTTCTCCACCGACCTTGATTCCGAGATCCTTTGCAGATACAGATACGATTGCGAGTGCGATGACAAGCAGTGTGACTAATACTTTCTTTTTCATTTTCTTATCTTCCTTTGTCCTTTGGACTATTGAATTCTGTTAAATTGTGAACTTGTTGTGTGTTAATTTTCGTGCAGAAGTTTGTCTTTTGGATGAACTTCTGCATTTCTCTGATTAGTAGATTCTGTAAGCAAAGCCGACGTAAGGTCTTACAAGATACATGCTCATTGTCTTGAGGGAAGCGTCATCACCCTTGAGGAGCTTTGTCGAGTCGTAGAAGATGTATGCACCCTTGACGCCGAGCGTGAAGAATGTGTTGTATGCGACTTCTATCTCAGTTCCGAGCTCTGCCGCGACGCCGAAGCCGATGTTCGTGAGATTGTCTTTACTGTAGGTCTCGCTCTCCGGGCCGATCTTGCTCATGATGCCTTCAGCTCCGATGGAAGCATAGAGACCGAAGCCGTCATATCTGTAGAATGCGTATCTGAGGAGAACGGAAGCCTCGACTGTGAGTCCCGTCTTCTCGTCAAGCTTATAGCTGTCGCTGTCGCCGACCTTGACTTCAGCCTTTCTCTGGTACTGGACACCGCCGCTGATCTTAAGAGCAATGTCATCATTGAAGTGGTACTCGAGAAGAGCGTCGGCATAGAAGCCGTTGTCCTTGATCTTGATATCTCTTGTATCTTCCTCTGTTGTAACTGCGTTTGTCTCGTTCTTTCCGAAGCCGCCTTCGAAACCGAAGCGGAAAGAATCATTTCTTGACTTTGCGCTGACAGAAGTCAGAACCAGAACTGCAACGATTAAAATAACTAATGCCCTTTTCATTTGTGTTAATCTCCCATCCGTGTTTGATATACAACAAATATAAGGGCATCAGATAATATTGTCAACAGGAAATGTTGCAATTCTAACTTATTTCTTAATTTTCTGTTTCTTCCTCTTTTTCTTCCTTCTTCGGGAACATCTTCTCCCTCACGACGGCGTCAAGTTCGGATGTGAAAGACGGGTTCTGCTCGAGGTACTCGAGGGTCTTGTCCCTGCCCTGTCCTATCTTCTCGCCGTTGTAGGAATACCACGCGCCGCTCTTCTCGATGATGTCGTATTTGACTGCAGCATCAAGAAGCGATCCCATCTTCGAAATACCGGTTCCGAACATGAGGTCTATCTCGCATTTCTTGAACGGAGGTGCGACCTTGTTCTTCACGACCTTCACTCTCACCCTGTTACCGGTGAGTTCGTCGGCATTCTTTCCGATTGATTCGATTCTTCTGACATCAAGTCTTACGGAAGCGTAGAACTTGAGTGCGTTACCGCCCGTAGTTGTCTCGGGATTACCGAACATGACACCGATCTTCATTCTTATCTGGTTGATGAAGATGATGGTCGTGTTGGACTTCGCGAGGATTCCCGTGAGCTTCCTCAGCGCCTGGCTCATGAGCCTCGCCTGTAGGCCGACGTGGCTGTCGCCCATGTCGCCTTCGATTTCGGCCTGCGGAGTGAGTGCCGCAACGGAGTCCACGACGATGATGTCGATGGCGCCGCTGCGTACAAGACGCTCCGTTATCTCGAGAGCCTGCTCTCCGTTGTCCGGCTGTGAAATCCACAGGTCGTCGATATTGACGCCGAGATTCTTGGCGTAGACCGGGTCGAGTGCATGCTCTGCGTCGATGAATGCCGCAATACCGCCCTTCTTCTGGCACTCGCTTATTGCGTGGAGTGCGAGAGTCGTCTTACCTGATGACTCGGGGCCGTAGATTTCGATGATTCTTCCCTTCGGGTAGCCTCCGACTCCGAGAGCCTCGTCAAGAAGTATGGAACCCGACGGAATGACGTCGACATCGAGGATATCCTTGTTGTCGCCGAGCTTCATCAGTGAACCCTTGCCGAATTCCTTGTCTATCTGGAGTCTTGCAGCCTCCAGGGCTTCCCGTCTTCCGTTTGATGTGTTGTCTGTGTTTGTTGTCTTAGCCATAAAAATTTTCCTCTATATAATATATAGGTCAATAACTACCCGTTTCTGTCAAAAAAATCGTACTATTTCGTGAAAAAAAATGTCTCGGGCCCGTCATTTTCGTATTTTATCACCATGTGAGCCCCGAAAACACCCCCTGCCGTGGTCACTCCGTGCTCCCTGAGAATTCCGAGAGCCCTGTCGTAATAGGCCTTTGCCGTATCGGGATTCATCGAGTTGTCGAAGGACGGACGGTTCCCTCTCGAGAGGTCGGAAGCAAGCGTGAACTGGCTTATGAGCATGACTTCCTTCGTCCTGTCCATGATGGAGTCCGTCATCTTCCTGTCTTCCGTATCGCGGTAGATACGAAGGCGCAGTATCTTCTCGATGAAGGGAAGAATCATATCTTCCGTATCTGATTTCTCGACACCGTAGTAGACGAGGAGTCCCCTATCGATGTGGCTTATGATTTCGCCGTCGACTGTACACGTGCAGTCGGCAACTGTCTGGATAACCGCCTTCATCCTATTATCTCGTAGATTTCGTTGACGAAGCCCGGCTTGTTGGCTTCGTTGAAGAAGCTGGTGCCCATGACGGCAAGCGTCACTCCCGCTTCATAGAGCTCCCGGATGTTCTGTCTTCCGACTCCGCCGTCGACTTCGATGTTGTAGGTATAACCCTCCTCCTCACGCCTGAGGTCGAGTTCCTTCACCTTCTTCACCGTTCCCGGAATGAACTTCTGTCCACCCCATCCGGGATTGACGGTCATCACTAGAACGTAATCAACTTCATCGAGAACCGATTCTATTGCACTCACGCTTGTTCCCGGGTTGATTGCAACACCGGCGCTGAGACCTGCACTCTTTATCATGGAGATGCATCTCTCGAGGTGGCAGGTAGCTTCCTGGTGGATGGTGATAATGTCGCTTCCCGCTTCGATGAATGAGGGAATGAAGTTCTCGGGCTTCTCGACCATCAGATGGGTGTCGAATATGAGGTCGCTGTTCTTCTTGAGATCGGCGATGAATTTGCTTCCGAATGTGATCTGGGGGACGAAGTGTCCGTCCATCACGTCAAGATGGACATAGTCGCATCCCGCGTCGCTTATCATCCTCAGACTGTCGTGCGCATAGGCGAAGTCAGATGCCAGGAGTGACGGCGACAAAGATAACTGTTTACTGCTCATGAGTGCAATTATAAGGGAGAGAGAAGCTTTGTTCCATCAAAAGGCTGAAATTTTGTCCGGAATATTTTGTTTGATTTTAAGAATTTTTGTGTTATATTTATCTTCAGAAAGACAAAAGGAACTTCCGAGCAGCATTCTGCCCGGGATTTCTTTTTTTGTCGGACAATACTAAGCATTGACAGGTGAAAGCATGATTGACTTGAAATTACTCTTACAGGAAGAAAAGGGACTCGGAAAGAATCCGTATTACTCATACAAGGTTCAGTCACTTGAAGATATCAACTCATCGATTCTCGCAATGAAGAAGGTGGAGACCAAGGAAGACCTGAGGCAGAACGCCATCAGCATGGAGTACGAGAATCCGGACTCCATAGTCCTGAACTTCGTCGCGGGAAGAATCAACCTACTTCTCAATCCGCATGAGGCGCAGATCAGGCTCAACAACCTGATGAACATGTTCCATGACAAGCGTAACTATGACTGCGCCCAGTTCATCGCATCCACGATTCTCGCATCCAGCGAGTCTCCGAACCCCCTCAGGGTCCTCGGAGAGATTGCCGAGACAAAGGGAAACGAGACGGAGAAGTGGGCTTACTACGAGCGCTACGTCAGATGCAACAGCAGTGATACCGACATCATCATCCTCGTTGCCGACAACTACGAGAAGAACGGCGACAGAAAGAGCGCCAAGAACTTCTATCAGCGCACTCTCAACCGTCTCCTCGTCACTCCGGACAGTGCGAAGATCAGGTCGACTTTCCAGAAGCTTCTCGATAACGGAACAAGTGACTACTCGTTCTATTCGACATATCTTTCGAAGCTGGGGAAGACTCCCCTTTCTCTCGAACTCGGGAAAAACCTTCTCGACTATCTCTATAAGGAAAAGGCAGGCTTCACCGAGGAGACGGCAGGACTTGTCAGGAGAAAGAACATCGAGAACATCATCGATGTCATCAGGAACATTCTCTCGGGAGACCCCTCGAACGAAGATGTGAGAAGTAAGCTCTCCCAGATTCTCAGGGAGCGCTACGGCAAGTCGTCGCGCTACGAGGAGTGTGCAAAGAAGTTCGACGTCACGAAGAGCACAAACGATCCCGTGAAGGCCCTGGATGAATTCCAGAAGAACATCGCATATTCGAAGAACACATACGTCGTGCAGAACGCGACGAAGAAGGTCGGTCTCATCACCGATATCTCCGTCACCGGCATGCTCACAGTCAAGTTCTCGACTCGTCCCGGCGACGAAGTGAAGATCAGCGTGCAGAACGCCATGACGAGTCTCACGGCCCTCTCCAATCAGGATATAAGGGCAATCAAGAAGGGAAAGAAGGCCGAAGTCATCAGGGAGAAGATTCTTTCTGACGGCGGTATCGACTGGACACTCATCACTCTCCTTCTCTCCTCTCCGAACAAGTCATGCACTCTCAAGGACATGAAGGAGGAACTTGTACCCTCCGTTCTCAGCGAGAAGGACTGGGACGGCGTCAGCAAGTCTCTCAGGAGCCAGGCTCTCGTCAATCCCTATGTCGATATAATCAACAAGACCACCTACCATCTCAGGGACTATCCTTCAACAAGGGAGGAAAGACTCTATGAGACTTTCATCGGCTACAAGGACTTCTCGAAGAGAGTTGTTTCGATAATCGAGGCAAGCGAGGATCTCATCGACTTCACTGCAGATTCCTTCCTCGAGATGATTGACTACTTCTCCGGTTACCTCAAGGATGAAAGAAATTCCATTTCTACAAGAATCGAGGCTCTCCTCGTCGTCGAGATGATGAACGAGAAGGGAACGCCTGTCCAGGCAGAGCTCTCGTTCAACGAGCTCTATACTCCCCTTTCTCTTGTGGAAAAGAAGGTTGTCTACGAGAACCTCTCCTGCAAGGCTACCAAGAAGGCTTATATTGACCTCCTCTGTTCTCTCGACAAGAAGGCATACGATGTTCTTGAACTCTTATTCCCCGTCAACCCGACAAAGGAACTCATGAAGAAGATGCAGACTGTCAACAGCAAGAAGTTCGACGACTACACATCGCGTGCGCTTTCGGACTACAAGAACAACCTCATCGCATTCTGCTTCTTCGTCGAGAACGGAGTTACGGCAGCAGACCTCAAGGCATGCAGAATCACGGAGGATGACTTCATCCTCTCGCTCCTGAACTGCCTCTCCTTCCTCTGCTCGTCCTACTCGGATGAGAGACAGAGAAAGGCCGTGAGGGATGCTCTCATCACATCTCACAGACTCGACAGCTACCTCAGAAGTGCTGACGAAGCGTCACTGAAGAAGCTTGCATCCCACCTTGTATGGAATGCAGGTATTACAGATGTGGAGAAGGAAGGCTTCAAGAAGCTCATCCTATCCCGCTTCCCGTCTTTCGACTTCGGCGAGAAGGAAGAGGTGGAAGAAGCTCCCGTAGAGATTTCCGTCATGAGAGGCTTCATGTGCACTAAATCTTCCTTTGACAGGAAGCAGGCAGAGCTCATCGACATCAAGGAGAACCAGATTCCGTTCACTCTCCATGAGATAAAGACCGCCAGGGAACTGGGGGACCTCAGGGAGAACTCGGAGTACCAGTATGCCAAGGACCACAAGGTCTTCCTCGACAGGGAATACGAGAGACTTGCCAACGAGCTGGGATCCGTCAAGATCATGACGATGACGGACGTACTCGACGGCAGAGTCGGCTTCGGCACAAAGGTTAAGATTCTCGACAAGAAGACAAACGAGGAGAAGACATTCACGTTCTTCGGCAGATGGGAATCCGATCCGGATAACGGTGTCATCGACATCAATGCTCCTATCGGACAGTGTCTCATCAATCACCAGACGGGTGAGGACGTGGAGTTCAGAAACGGCAGCATGTCCACCGTCTACTCCATTCTCTCGATAGAGAAAGTAAACTTCTGATTACAGGGCCCGGGAAACCGGGCCTTACTTAAGCTCTAATATGGAGTTTATGTGTTCTTGTTTTTTAATCTCTGATTGATTTTTGCCAAAATTCCGATAGACGGGTAAACTTGAAAACGGAATTGAAGACAAAACATGAGGGAGATTTAGTGATGAAGAAAGCGGTTCTGGCTTTAGTGTTGGCTTTGGCGCTGATTTCTGTCCTTGGGGCGGAAGACCTTAAGGCAAGGACTTCATCCGGCCTCTCCGTCATCCTTCATGACAACGGAACCTGGGAATATGCTCCTGTATCCCTCACTGACTCCGGCTACGTCGGGAAATGGGAGATGAAAGAGGAAGCACTCGATTCCCTCATCGATGAGTATCTTGCCTCTTCCGGAATCGACACTTCAAGTCCCACCTACTCTTTCTATAAGGATTACATGAGGGAGCTCATCTTCGAGCAGCTCAAGTCTGTCGGTATGACCACAGTCATTACTCTTGTTCTCAATGCGGACGGAACATGCTCCGTCACATCGGGTGATGAGAGCGCTGACGGAACATATTCAGTCAGTGACGAACGCGAGATTACGGTTACGTTCGGCGACAACACCATTGCCTTCGGACAGTTTGACGAAGCTTACACAAGGCTGACCATAATGAACGAGGAGTTCTTCTTCCTTACAAAAGCCGAATGACAGCTTCTCTGTACTGTGTCATTTCTATGTATATTTTGTAGTATTTCAAACGTTGTATTGTCACTTTATGCTTTGTGGTATAAAATAAGTGAGCAAGAGGAACATACTGCACATGAACACGGAAAACAGGGTGTCCTTCTCCGTATCGGGGGTAATATACGGAGGGGCGGTAATTGCGCTGACTGCAGCGTCGATAATTCTCATCTCCCACGGATATTTCAGAGCCGGCCGTATCTCGAACGTAGTGGCCATCATGATTTCTGTTTTCATCGGGGTATCGGTATCTGTCGCGGGATTCGTGCTTTGGCTCTCGACTGTTCTCGGACACTACTCTCTCGCGTCTTACCTGGAGAGTACGGATCCCAGTCCCAACGGCCCCTACTCCTTTGTGAGGTGCCCGGACAAGAGCGGCGTCATGCTTTTCTGCTCGGGTATCATAATATGTGTCCACAACTTTTATCTCATGTGCCTGCCGTTTCTCTTCTGGTTCGCTCTCGGAATACTGATGATTGCTGCAGACGACAGGATCAACGGAAAGAAATACGGCGAGAGATACAGGGAATACTGCCGCCGCATCAACCGCTGTCTTCCATGGTTCCCGGGGCGTTAAAAAAGAGAAGATTTTACTCTTCTCTTCCGTAATAGCGCTTGAGATAACTCTTCTTGAATTCCTCGAATCTGTCTTCCCTTATCGCCTGTTTGATTCTCTCGACGAAGTTATACAGGTACTGGAGATTGTGTTCTGTTGCGAGCATTCCTCCCAGCATCTCGTTGCACTTCACGAGGTGATGCATGTAGCCGCGGGAGTATTCGCGGCATGCCGTGCACTGGCAGCCTTCGACGAGCGGTCCCTTGTCCAGTCTGTACATGGCCTTCTTGAGAGTTAATAGTCCGTCATCTGTGAACACAGCACCGTTACGTGCGATACGGGTTGCAAGGACGCAGTCGAAGAGATCGATTCCGTTCTCGACGCAGTAGAGGATGTAGTCGGGACTTCCGATTCCCATGACGTACCTCGGCTTCTCCTCCGTGATGTATTGTGCAGTATATGCAAGCATGTCCCTGAATTCCTGCCATGTCTCGCCGACCGAGAGTCCCCCTATTGCGATACCCGGGAAATCCATATCGGAGAGAGTAAGGGCGCTCTCCTTTCTCAGGTCCTCGTAGAAGTTACCCTGTACGATGCCGAAGAGATTACCTCTGAAGCTCTCTCCGAGTCTCTTTCTCTCCTCGAGGCTTCTCTCGGCCCACTGCTTCGTGATTCTCCAGGCTTCCTTCGCTTCCCTGTATTCGATTCTCGGAGGCGTGCATACGTCAAGACACATCGCGATGTCGCTTCCGATCACCTTCTGTATATTGACAACCTTCTCCGGTGTGAAGATATGCTTCGATCCGTCGATATGGCTCTGGAAGGTTACTCCCTCCTCCTTTATCTTTCTCAGTCCCGAGAGAGAGAAGACCTGGAAACCGCCGCTGTCCGTGAGGATGTTGCCGTCCCAGGAGGAGAAGTTATGGAGTCCGCCGTACTCCTCGAGTACCTCGAGGCCCGGCCTGAGGTAAATATGATATGTATTCGCAAGAATGAGCTTATAGCCCATATTCCTTACAGTGTCGTGGTAGATGCCCTTTACTGTTCCGTTGGTTCCGACAGGCATGAATGCCGGTGTCTCGACATCTCCGTGAGGGAGATGCACGATGCCGATTCTTGCCTTGGAGTCGCTGCTTCTCTTGAGTTCTGTATATATACCCATATTATACCCGTTTACCAAATTCGTTTATTCCCGCTGCTATGATTATCGTGGAGATCAGCGGAAGGATTACGGCCCATTCGGGTGAGAAGGTTCCCTGATGGGAAGCTATCGAAAAGACCATGTCCGACACGTAGTATACCACAGCAACACAGAGTGATTCTATAATCGAGAAAAGGAGAACATTCTTTTTGAGGTTGTAGTCGAAGAGTGCCGAAAGAGACAGGAGAAGCAGAATCGACAGGGGCTGGAAGAGACGCCTCAGGTAATCGGTGCATTTCTCCTGCCAGACCTCAGCCTGTGTGAACCTGAGTTTCCTCAGATATTCAAAGGCTGTCTTTATGTCCATCGTATCGACACTGATGTTTGTCGCACGGAAATATTCGGGTTCGATTTCAAAGTCATCCAGCGTCAGACTTGACTTCCTTTCGACTCCGAATTCACCCTCATCATTCTTCGAATAGACCACGGCGTTACTCAGAGTCCACTTACCGTCCGAGTATGTTCCTTCGTCTGCGCTTATACGTGTTATGAGAGTGCCTCCCGTTTCCTTAACGATTATCGGGTCCATGATTCTCGATTCGCTTTCTATGAAACGCCTGGTGTAGACTACGTATCCGCTGCCGTCCTTGAGGACGATGTTGCGGCTGTCCTGAGTCGACGAGGAGCCGAAGAGCTCTTCGCTGACTGTCGTCTTCTTCACTTCAAGTTCCCTCAAAACCGACTCGGAGAGAAAGAAACCGAAAACGGTGAGGATCAGCGCAAGTAGGAATATGGGGCGGAATATTCTCCATTTGCTGACACCGGCGTTTAAAAGTGCGATACGCTCGTTGTTGGCACTGAGTGTCGACTGGAAGTACGTGCAGCCGAAGAGGAGACTTATCGAGAAGACGAGTATGAAGTATTGGGGAATGCAGAGTGCCGCGTACTCGATTATCTTCATGACGGGAATCTCTCCCGTGAGAATCGAGTCCATCTTCTGGAAGAGTTCGACTCCCGCAAGGATGAGGGAGAAGACAAGAGTCGCGATTACTGCGGTCTTCATTATCGATGAGACTATGTAGCGGTCAAGTGTCTTCAACTTCTTCCCTTCCTGTTTCTGTAGATGAGGATAACGGCAGCGAGTGCTATCACGATATCGGGTAACATTATAAGTACATACGGGTCGAATGTGATATCGAAAATGAGAAGCTGGACTGCAAAGAGCATGTACCAGTAGGCAACTGCTATGAGTATTGCGATGGCAAAGCCGGTGAGCTTTCCGTGCTTCACCCTCACTGTCGAGAGCGGCAGAGTCAGAAGCGTCAGGACAAAGCATGCGAGGGAAAGTGCATACTTCTTCGTCAGTTCGCTCTTGTAGTACTGGCCGTAGAAGTTGACGGGAAGGGAGCCGAGGTAGCTGATTGACTGGATAGCCCCCTCTATTTCGGCCTTGTTCTCTTCAGTGAGTTCTCCGCCCTTCTCCTCGGCACTTTTCAGTACATATGAGATGTTCTCGTATCTGTCTTCCCGGCTCTCGCTGTATTCTTTTCTGTCTTCATTCTGGCGGATGTTCCGCTCATCTATCGTTTCAATGAGCTCCGAGGATGAGAGATTGACGGCACTTGTCGATGTGAGTGACGGAATCTGGGATGAGAAATCGAGATACATGCTTGCGCTGTCGCTTGTAGCGAATGCGTATGTCTCCGCATCAGATACATCGGCAATCAGAAGTTCCGGGGACTCGAGGGTCAGCGAATAGACGAAGTTGACGGGATCTATTATCTCGAGTTCGCCCTTGCGGCTGATGACGGTCTTCTCGTAGTCGCTGTCTTCCTTTGTGATCAGGACTATGTCCTCGATGGTGTTGCCTTCAGCTTTTCCGTTGGAGAGAATTATGTTACCGACACTGTTCGTGCCGTTGCTCTCTATCTCCATCGTGGGCATCTCTGCCATGAGGACTGCAAGCTTGTCGCGGTAGATAACCGAAGTGTAAGGCTGAAGGATGTCGCTTACGAGGAATGTCGCAAGGCTCATTATCAGCGAAAGCACTATCAGCGGCATGTATATCCTGATTCTGGGGAGTCCCAGGCTCCTGAGGGCCAGGAGTTCGTTCGACGACGAGAGGTCTCCCAGGACCATGCTGGACGCAGTCAGTGTCGCGAACGGGAACGTATAGACAAGAAACTGCGGCATATATAAAAGTACCATCTCGACCATTTCCCCGACCGAGATGTTCTTCAGAAGTATTTTCTGTACAAGTAATAAAATGGAGTTGACGAAGAATATGACAAAGAAGAAGAGGAACGAGACAATGAAGTTCTTGAAAAATTCCTTTGTGACATATCTTGAGAGAAGAACTGAACTACCGTTAAGAGCCACCGATCAAACTCCCGTTGAGCCGAAGCCCCCCTCTCCTCTCTCCGTTTCGGAGAGCGTGTCGGTTTCCAGAAATGATGCCTGGATTACCGGTGCAACCACGGCCTGGGCTATCCTGTCACCGTCGTGAACAGTGAAGGGCTCGGAGCCGAGATTCATGAGATTCACACAGATTTCACCACGGTAGTCGCTGTCGACGGTTCCGGGTGTGTTGAGGACTGTGATTCCTTTTTTGAAGGCAAGCCCGCTCCGGGGCCTCACCTGTATTTCATACCCCGAGGGTATTTCAGGATAGAGCCCCGTATTTATGAGAGCGTGTTCGCCGGGATTTATCGTAACGGAAGAAGATATGTGTGCCCTCAAGTCGGCACCGGCTGAGCCCGCCGTTTCATATTGCGGCAGGCTCACTGTGTTATCTTTTTTCCTGAAACGAACTGTTACCGGCATCAGTTGTCTTTCTTTTCCCTGTTTCTGGGAGCGCGGTCACCCTTGTCCCTGTTGAAGGGGCGGCGTCCGTCTCTGGGTTTTCTGTCGTCGCGGCGTTCTCTTCTCTCGCCTCTTTCCTTCTTCTCGTCGGAAGATGTGTTCTCTTCCTCTGCAGGAGCATCCTCTTCGCCCTCTGCCTTAGGCTGAGCGTCGATATAGGAAAGGTTGAGTCTGCCCATTCTGTCGATTTCGATGAGCTTTACATCGACTTCCTGGCCGACCTGGAGAACATCGGTGACGTTCTTGACTCTGTTTCTGCTGAGTTTCGAGATATGGCAGAGACCTTCCTTGCCGGGGAGGATTTCGATGAATGCGCCGAAGTCGACGATTCTCTGAACCTTTCCGTGATAGATCTTGCCTTCCTCCGGCTCCTCGACGATTGCGAGAACAAGGCGCTTTGCCTCCTGAGCTGCGGCATTGTTCTTGCCGTAGATCATTACTGTGCCGTCGTCGTCGATGTTGATTTCGGCTCCGCTCTGCTCTGCAACGCTTCTGATTGTCTTTCCGCCTGTTCCGATTACGGCACCGATCTTGTCCTCGGGTACCTTGACCGTGAGAATCTTCGGAGCGAGTTCGCTGATTTCGCTTCTCGGTCCGGGGAGTGTCTCAGCCATGATGCCGAGGATGTGCATTCTGCCTTCCTTTGCCTGGTTGAGAGCCTTTCTCATTATCTCGGGTGTGACACCTGCAATCTTGATATCCATCTGGAATGCCGTGATACCGTCCTTTGTACCTGCAACCTTGAAGTCCATGTCTCCGAGGTGGTCCTCTTCACCGAGGATATCTGAAAGGATTACGTATCTCGAGTAGTCTGCACCTTCAGTGATGAGTCCCATTGCGATACCTGCTACAGGCTTAGAAATAGGTACACCTGCATCCATGAGGGATAAGCATCCGCCGCAGACTGAAGCCATTGACGAAGAACCGTTGGACTCCATGATTTCGGAGACGACTCTGATTGTGTACGGGAAGGAATCCTTCTTCGGTACGACTGCCTCGAGAGCTCTCTGAGCCAGGTGTCCGTGTCCGATCTCTCTTCTTCCTGTCGTGAGTCTTCCGCATTCACCTACGGAGTACGGAGGGAAGTTGTAGTGGAGCATGAAGTTTGAATATGACTTGTCGCCGTCGATGTTGTCGAAGAGCTGCTCGTCATTGACTGTTCCGAGTGTCGTTACGGCAAGTGACTGTGTCTCGCCACGAGTGAAGAGTGCTGAACCGTGTGTGCACGGAAGAACGCCGACTTCACATGTGATCGGTCTGATTTCGGTTACCTTTCTGCCGTCTGTTCTGATACCGTCATTGAGAATTGAGGAACGGAGGATGTTGTACTCCATGTCTTCGAACATCTTGTCAACCTGGCCCTGTCTCTTCTCGTCTTCAGCGATAAGAGAAGCGAACTTCTCCTTGACCTGGGCATGAACTGCGCTGAGAGCGTTTCCTCTGTTCATCTTGCCCTTGACAAAGCTTGCTTCCTTCTCTAAGGGGTAAGCGAACTCCTTGACGGGTTCGAGCCATGTGAGGTCCTCGTCTGCGATTTCCATGAGAGGAAGCTTCTCCTTGCCGCAGAGCTCTCTCATCTTCGTCTGTGCCTCGCAGATTTCCCTGATTACGGGCTGTGCTGCTGCGATAGCGCCGAGCATATCATCTTCGCTGACTTCGTGTGCGCCGCCTTCGACCATCGTGATTCCGTCATGTGTACCTGCAACGACGATGTCGAGTGCAGCCTGGGGAATCTGCTGGAATGTCGGGTTGACGACGAACTCGTCACCGATCTTTGCAACTCTTACTGCTGCGATAGGTCCGTAGAACGGGATATCGGAGATTGTGACAGCACAGGATGCCGCGTTGATGGCGACTACATCCGGTGTATGGATCATATCTGAAGATACGACTGTCGGGACAATCTGAATCTCTCTTCCGAATGCCTTGTCGAAGAGAGGTCTCATAGGTCTGTCGATGAGACGGGA
>CAZGNN010000019.1:0-13848 GCA_964527335.1 uncultured Spirochaetaceae bacterium
GAACTCGTCATCGACTGTGATATCGGAAGCAGAGAGACCGAATGCAAGCAGTAATGCAAGTATTGTCAGAAATATTCTCTTCATCATTCGGCCTCCGTGTTGCTGTAGGTTGTTTTGACGTTGTCCAGTGCAGTCTGGCCGCCGGCATATATGAACTCGTAGATTTCGGCACTGTTGTTCGGATCTGTTGTGAGCGTCAGTGACTGCGGACCATTGTTCTTGTCGCACTTCCAGCTGTAGAGGAAGTAGTTTGTTCCATTGCCGATGAATGAATCCTTTATTTCGGTCGGGATATTCTTCGCTGTAAGATGGATTGATCCGTCAGCCGCGGTGAAGGTAAAGGCATTGAGTACGTATGTGTATGTTCCTTCAATCTTCAGAGTCTTTGACGTCCCCGGGATTATCTGCACGAATACGAATGTTTCGTCGCTTTTGAGTTCAATGCTTGCAGAGTGGGCCGTTGTTCCGTTTGTTTCCAGTGAGTATGTTCCGACAATCGGATTGGGAACTTCTCCCGAACAGGAGGAAAGAACTGCAACGATAGCGATAATAAAAATAAGACAATTCAATCTCTTCATCTTCTTACTCCTGGTTCGGATTTACTTCTTCTGCTCCCAGTCCGTTCGACTGTGTGACAGTGTATGTTCCGCTGAACGCCTGGCTTTTGACGCTTATATTGTCCATACCGATCTTTGCAGGGTACCAGCCCTTTATCGTGAGACTTCCTGTTGCCGTTCCGTCTCCCGACATCGACACGACCATCGTGTAGCTTCCTGAAGTGCTCATGTATTCGACTTCACCGAAGTTGTTGTAGTTGAAGGAGACTCTTCCGCCGACACCCTGGACGACAGCCGAGTACTTTATTGTACCGTTATTGAAGTAGGATTCTTCCGTGATACCGTCGGAGAGGCTTCCTGTTCCAGCCTGCTTGATCTTTGCATATATCTTGCTGTTCTTCCACTTCGTGTTGATGTCATATGAATACGGGTAGTAGTCCTTAGTGAGATATTTCGTGTCGATGTGTTCCCACGGCTTGAAACAGTAGATTGACATGTACTTTATGAGCAGATTTCCCGTTATTGCACTGTATCCTGAATCGATTTTGCTCCAGTCTCCTTCTCGTCCGAGAGAATCTTTTCCCCTGACGGCGAAATAGTACTTTGTTCCGATTCCGGTTGTGGTACTGAGCTTAAGGATATATGTATTGCTGTCATATCTTTCCGGAATCAAATCCTTCAGTTCGGTGTAACCTGCGGCCTGTGCCGATTTGACTTCGCCTGTCCAGATTCTGACGTCGAATGTGACTGCAGTCGTGCTGCTTGAGAGCGTAAGTGAAACAGGGTAGAGGCCGGCGCCCGTTGCTGATACACCGGAGAATACATAGTTGTCAGATGCATTGAAGCTTTCAGGCGACTGAGGTCTAGCCACATAGAAACCCTTCTTGTTCACAACTTCATCGTAGCGTCTGCTCCATTTACCGACAGATGCGTTTGTCCTTACAGTAAAATACTCGAACTTCTCTTCGTCTGTACCATTGGCGTTATAGACAGTTGTAATCTTGTATTCGCCGCTTGAGTTGACAGATATCAGCTGATAGTCGGAAAGCAGTGTCCACGAGTCGCTGTCCGATGCTCTTCCGAGAACGCTGTAGGACCAGTCCGGATTTTCTTCTGCTCCGAGGGCATCCTTGAATACAAACTCGAAACCGTTATCTGTCGTATTCATGCTGACGATTTCCGTAGGAGGAGAAAGCAGGAATCCCCTTGCTGAAGACGGCTTGCCGTTTGCCTTGATTGTCGAGCCGTCATCCTGTGTGACTTCGCCTATTGCGATAATCTTGTAGGTGTATTCAACGCCGGCCTTGAGCGAAGTTTTGTCCGTGTAGCTCATTCTGCCGTCCGCTTCATCAGGTAATTCTCCGTCTTCCTCTGAAGAATAGATTAGAGTCTCGCTGTCTCCGTTTGCACTGCGGTAGATGTTCCAGGCATAATTTTCATTTACATTGTTACCCGGGTGCATTGAATCCCAGCTGAGTGTGATTTCACTTGTGGATTCTCCTCTCGAGGCTGTAAAGTTCTTCGGAGCTGAAGGAGCACCTTCCACGAATGTATAACCTATACGCTGTACACTCGGGTTGCTTTCGACTCCTGACGATGAAATCGAGACGATATAGAAATAAATCGAGGTTCCCCTGTACTGTCTTTCCGGAACAAATGCACTTGTGGACATGTTGCTGCTGTAGGTGTAGTCGACAGACTGCATTCCGTCGGGAATTGCGACGTTCCATGTTCCGCCGTAACCGGTGGTACTCCAGTAGATCTTGTATCCCTTGACGTTTTCGACTGTGCTCCAGGAGATATCTATCTGCTTGGAACTTTCGCCCTGTGCCACCGTAAAGTCGATTGGGGCAGAAAGAATGTTTCCATATACGGTCTCCGAAATCTCGCTGTCGACATAGAGGTTCGAGAAACTGCGGGCTCTCACCTTGTACATGTATGTGATGCCGGCTGTGACATCCGTATCTTCATAGCTTGTGGTATCGACTGCGTTGGTCGGAAGTTTCTTCCATGTGGACGTATCATCATCCATCTTTCTGTAGATTTCATAGAAGTCTGCTCCTGTTACCTTGTTCCATGTGATTACAATCTTGTCGGAGTATGTAGCCCTTGTCGCAGATACATAATTCGGAGCTTCTCCCGTGAAACTGAGCGTCGTCGAAATTGTTCCGGTTCCTTTGCCGTATTCAACGACCGTGCTTCCCCAGACATCCCAGTGACAGGAGACGGAAAGAAGAATAACTGAAATGACCAGTAATGCAATTAATAATCTCTTCATATCATTTCTCCCTCACAGAACCCTGTCGAATTTCGAGTCATCGTTGATTGTCACGCTGTCGCTTCCGTCAATCGTGACAGTGTAGTTTCCGCTAGCATCAACATCTTTGGCACTTATGTTTTTTAATTTGATGGTGACAGCCTTAATTTTTGTATCTATCGGAGTAATACTGATATAACCATTTCCATCATAACCGATTAGCTTGAGAGGATTGGTTCCCTGGTTGCCGACTCCTCCTTCTGATGCATCGAACTGGATGTTTTCTGTTGTTGAAATTTTTATGCTGTTTGTTTCATCCGTGTAATCAGATATTGTAAGATAATTCTTTGCATACGGGTAATTTGCACTGATACTATTCGTGTAGAGATTGAACGTCATTCCTGTTGTCCCATATGTGAATGAATCAGATGGGCTTTTAAAGGCGTTAGCATTGTCAATCCACCAGTCACCGCTGAAGCTTGTATTGGCAGCAGTAAATGCCGGCTTCAGGACTGACATGAGTATGCTTACCCATTCTTCTGCGGAAGGTTGTCTGTAAACGATTGAATTGTTGTTCTTCTCTCCAGATCTTGCGGCTGAATTATTTGCAATAATCACACATGAATCAATCATGTATGCATTAAGGTCTCCGAGGTAGTACGTGTAAAGACCGAACTCAGGATCATAGCTAAGATATCCTTTACCGCTTACGCCGTTGTCCGTTACTTCTGATTCCTTATATTTCAGTTCATCTGTTTTTACTTCAACAGAGTTTACTTTAGTTTCCGTTGAACTGAATGAAGATGTATAGCAAGTTATTGTGTATGAAGTAGCTCCAGATGAAGCGTACCACCGTATTTTTATGTAATCTTTGTAGTATCCATTAGCATCCACATCTGTCGGAAGGATTATAAGCTCCGGAACATTCTGAATCTTGTATCCGATATTGTTGTTCTCGTAGAACCCGAGGACGTTCTTTCTCTTTCCGTAACCTGTCTGCCATTCGGATCTGACGACTGTGCCGTCTTCCTTCTCCATGACGGAACGTACTTCATACATGATGCTGCTGTTGAGAAGGTCCTGCTGGAGTTCTGTGTATGTACATTCTGTCGTGTTTTTCAGTGTGTCGTCATTTTCAAGGTCATCGACAGGCGTGGATTTTTCAACTTCACCGTTCTTGACGTTGACGACATATCTTGCAATTTCATAGGACTTAGCTTTATCGACAGCATCCCATTTGAGAACAATCTCACTTTCTCCCTTTGTTGCGCTGATGTTTGCAGGGGGAGCAAAGAGCTTGCCGTCTGCTTTTGCTGAAGTTGAAGAAGCTGTAACAACAGCCGCAGTTTCATCTTCAAGGTTCGGAACAACAGTATAGGTGTATGTCCTGTTCATCGGAGGAACATAGGAATCATCTGTTGGAGACATGTAGTCATCATCCCCTTCGTTTGCACCGACATTCTTGATAGCGTCAACATTATCTTCGTATGCGGTCTTTTTCAGAGTCTTAAGCTCGACGGTATTTCTGTAGATTGTGTAGGAAGCAGCTCCGTCGATAGCATCCCATTCGATAGAAATCTTTTCGGGGTCTTCTCCGTTATTGTTGATTCTGACGTTGAGAAGAGCGGGGCCGAAGACTGACCCGGTTTCTTCTTCACTTGTAATTTCCGGGAATCCCGGCTGTGCAGCATTGTATGCATGGAGCACGAATGTGACTTTCTTTCCGTCGGTTCCGTCTTTGAGTGCATCGAAAGTTGCCTTAGCGATATTTGCTGTCGAATCATATTCGATTTTGGATGAATCCACCTCGCTCCAGGTGCTTTCGTCGCTGTACTGGTATTTGAGGATGTATCTGACGCTCGAATCGGATTCGGTCGGCCATGTTATGATGATGTTTTCGATTGAAGTGCTGTCTGTTGCACTGAGGCCTTCGGGCTTTGCAAGTATTGTTCCTGTTGCCTCTTCGGAGTCGAATTCTTCTGCTGTGGATACCACCTTGATTCTGTAGGTGTGTTTAAGGTCCTCTGTTACAGGAATATCGACATACTTCTTGAGTGAATCAGATTCATCAGTTTTTACTTCAAGACAGGTTACTTCATTCGAATTTTCTATAATCGTGTATGTATAGTCGTCCTTGTGAGCAGAGTTCTCCGTCCACGAGAGTCTGATCATGCCGACCCAGTTGTCCGTTGCCGTCACGCCTGAGATGAGATCCTTTGCATTTGATTCTCCAAGCGAGAAGTCCACGGGTGCTTTCTCGGTGTAGCTGTCCGATTCGGACAGTAGGAAGTTGAAAGTGAAGGTAAGGAATGTCAGAGGCTGAGTGTCTTCGATAGAAATATCCCAGGTAAGCGTGTATTCTCCGGTTTCCTCTGTGTCCAGCTCAAAATTCCTGCTGTCCGTTCCTTTGGTCGTGAGGTCCTCTTGCAGCCAGTCTTCCGTGACAGTGCAGAAGAGCTTATCTGATGTATATGGCGGATTGTATCTGAATTTGACTGTCAGTGTGCCGTTTCTGTTGCTTGATGCTGACTCTTCGAAGCTGAAGCTTACTTTGTCCGGCATCCACATTGAGTAGACATCCTTGATCTCTGTCGCATCTGTTTCCGGCTGATAAACAGGAGATTTCTCTCCGATTCTGTAACCGCTTACGATTCTGTATGTGTATACCCTGTTGTTTTCAATTGTACTGTCAGTGTAGGTTGTTCCGGTTGTCTCTCCGAGGTCTGTCCAGCTTGCTCCTCCGTTTGAGGATCTCTCAATCTGGTATATAGCCGATACTTCGTCTCCGTGCGGAAGGACAGGTTCCTTCCAGCTGACTGTGACCTCGTTTTTCTTTTCTCCTGAATCTGCACTGATTTCCGTAATGCTTTCCGGAACGATGGCTGAGTCCGTAGTGACTGTGTATTCGTCGCTTTCAACAGAATTGATTACGTTGTTGTCGCTGTCGAGTACTTCCAGAAGGAGTTTGAAGTCGTACTGTGTGTCGATGTCGAGAGATGTTGCCTGATAGGTGAATGACTGTGTTGAAGCGATGCCGGTTTCTATGATTTCACCTTCATCCCACTCATCGTCTGCCGTTTTTTTCTTGAAAACCGAAAGACGGTAGCTGTAAAGGGAGTCCTTTGCTTCATCATTGTTGATTACAGAGTAAATATTCGATATGTCCCAGTACAGGGATACGATTTTTGAGTTTGCAACTACCGAGAGGATTATCTCTCCCACCGTTCCTCCCTGAACGAAGTCGCTGGGCTCCGAGTAGAGGACCGTTGCACCATGGGAGAATGTCTCCATTGCCTTCATTGCGACAATCGAGAAGACATATGACGAGTTCGTGCTTTCGCCCTTGAGTTTGTATTCGGTGTCTGTGACAACATCGACAAGTTCAAAGCCTCTGGCCATAAGTGAAGAGTAGGTTTCGTTCGTTGATGTGCTTCTCGAGGCGGTTCCGTAGTCTTCAGCCTTGATTGCCCACACCTGGTAGCTTGTGGCTCCCTCCACCTCATCCCATGTTATTTCGATGGAGTCGCTTTCACCGTTCGTGGCAGTGACATTTGTCGGTGCCAGAGGTGCTGTGTAGGGGACGAATCCTGTCGTCGGCTCTGTCGGAGGTGCAGCGGAGCATGATGCAAGAAGTATGATTATCAGAAGGCTCAAAAGCCGTATATGTATGTTTTTTTTCATGATAGTTAATCTTTACCACCCGTCTTCCGGGTTCCCTGTGCATGATATGCCTCATGTAAAGTTATATCAAGTCTATACAACCTTCGTTTCTGACGAATATTGTAAAATTGTACATTTAAAACAGTTATGTCCAAAAAACATAAGGAATTGTGTTTGATTGTGAACATCGGCAGACTGCCTTTTACGGGTGTCAGTTCTGTTCTTCCGGATGTGTGGGACATCTTCTGAAACCGGATTCCGTTTCCGTTCATCAGTAAAACAGCATATTGAGGCTTTCTCGGTGCCTCTCTTTATTTTCCTTCAGGAGTAAAAACAATATAATCGTCCTGATGAGGATACTTTGCATTTCAGATACCACACGTTCTCTTGCCTTCTCCTCCCGTGTAGGGGAGATATACAAGGACGTTGACCTTATCCTGAGTGCGGGGGATATGCCCATCGAGTCATACGACTATGTCTCGACGCTTCTCCACAGCGATCTTCTCTACGTCTACGGCAATCACAATCTCAAGGACTGGCGGAAGGCTGTGCTGCACGAGCACGGCTTCACTGACGCAGTGACTGACACCTACAACATCAAGTTCTACGGTTTCATGATTGACGGAAAGTGCTACAGGGATCCCAAATCCGGACTCCTCGTTGCTGGGCTCGGGGGAAGCATGCTCTACAACGGGGGTGACAGCCAGTACTCGGAGAGGCAGATGATGAGGCGGATACTGAAGCTTGTTCCGCAGCTGCTGTACAACAAGCGCCGTTACGGCCGCTATCTCGATATCCTGGTGACGCATGCGCCGCCGTACGGTATCGGGGACGGAAGCGACCTCTGTCACAGGGGATTCAAGACACTCGTCGGGTTCATCGACCGCTTCCATCCGAAGTATGTGCTTCACGGACACATTCACCTTGATGACAGGAATGCCCCCCGTATCCGTGAGAGGGGAAACACCAAGATAATCAACGTCTACGCTTCCTACCTTCTGGAAGACGACACACTGGGAGGGAACCATAGTGGCCGATAGACTTACCGTCATTGACGATTTCGTAAAGGCAAAGCGCAGGGCGAGGCTGCAGCGCGTATTCTCGACATTCAGATGGCAGAACCCCGATCTTCTGTCATTCTATGAAGTCACGAAGCTCATTAAGCCCGAGAGCCAGTCATACAAGGGGATGCAGACCATTGAAGTGAGCAAGATCATCGGAAGCGAGAACCGCTACCATGATTTCTCGTCGGCATTCCTTCCGAAGAACAACTCCATCGAGCGCAAGTGGGAGAACATCGACGCCGCGAGACTTGACGATGTGCCGCTTCCCCCCATCAGCGTCTACAAGCTCGGGGACTGGTATTTTGTCCGTGACGGCAACCACCGCGTGTCGGTTGCGAAGACTAAGGGACAGGAGTTCATCGACGCCGAGGTCGTCGAACTCTCGTCGAAGGTCCCCCTTCACGAGGGTATGACTCTCAATGAACTCAGAAAGGCCGTCGTTGAGTGCGAGAGGAAGCGCTTCATCGAGCAGTACAATCCCACGTACCTTCCGATGGACAAGATTGTCTTCACGACTCCCGGTTCGTACCCTGAAATGGTGAACCACATCCTCGTCCACAAATACTATGCAAACGAGCATGTCGACCATACGATGACATTTGAAGAAGGTGCAGTCAGCTGGTATGACAACGTATACAGACCCATTGTGGATGCAGTCGACAAGAAGCATCTTCTCTCCCTCTTTCCGGGACAGACGGAGGCCGACCTCTACATGTGGCTTGTGAAGAAGTGGGACGAGATGAAGAGAAACAACATCACTGTGACCGAGGATGAGGCTGCTGACAACATGAAGGAGAGCAGTGGCAGGCACATCTTCCGGAACTGGTTCAGATTCATAAAGAAAAAACTCAGCAGGAAATAGATATGAGCAGAGCAGACAGGATATTCGTTGAAAACATAAAGGACATACTCCAGAACGGAGTGAGTGACGAGAATCTGGAGGTGAGACCTCACTGGAGTGACGGCACTCCGGCGCACACTATCAAGAAGTTCGGAATCGTGAACAGATACAACCTGAGGGAAGAGTTCCCGATCATCACGATAAGACGCACATATATGAAGTCGGCCATCGACGAACTTCTGTGGATATGGCAGAAGAAGTCGAACAACGTCCATGACCTGAAGTCCCACGTATGGGACAGCTGGGCTGACGCGGACGGCTCCATCGGAAAGGCCTACGGGTACCAGCTGGGGGTCAAGCACCGCTATAAGGAAGGAATGTTCGACCAGGTCGACAGAGTTCTCTATGACCTTAAGAACAATCCCCAGTCGAGAAGAATCATGACCAATATCTACAATCATCATGATCTGAGTGAAATGGGCCTCTATCCCTGTGCGTACTCGATGACGTTCAACGTATCGGGACACACGCTCAACGCCATACTCAACCAGCGCAGCCAGGACATGCTGACTGCCAACAACTGGAACGTCGTGCAGTACGCCGTTCTCGTGTACATGATGGCGCAGGTGAGCGGTCTCGAGGCGGGTGAGCTTGTCCACGTGATCGCGGATGCCCATATCTACGACAGACATATCCCGATTGTGAAGGAGATAATCGAAAGCGAGCAGTACGATGCTCCATCCTTCATCATGAACCCCGATGTGAAGGACTTCTATGACTTCACACTCGATGATTTCCGACTCTCGGGCTATAAGTACAACCCGAAGAAGTACGACATTCCCGTCGCAATCTGAGGAGGTTAGGTAGTGCAGGCCATTCTTCACTGTGACAGAAACTGGGGAATCGGAAAGAAGAACGATCTGATGTTCCGTCTTCCCCTCGACATGAAATTCTTCCGTAAGACCACGACGGGGAAGGTTGTCGTCATGGGCTCCAACACTCTTCTCTCTTTCCCTGAAGGAAAGCCCCTGAAAAACAGGACGAACATCGTCCTCTGGCCGGGAGGAGACAGAGAGCGCTCCATAAGGGACGGCTTCACGCTTGTTGAGTCGCTTCCAGAACTCTTCGATGAAATAAGAAAGTACCCCTCTGACGACGTATTCGTCATCGGAGGTGCGATGATGTACCGCACTCTCCTTCCTTACTGCTCGAAAGTGCTTCTTACGAAGGTCGATGCGGACGGAGGGGCAGAGGTATTCTTCGAGAACCTCGACAGTAAGGATAACTGGAAGGAAACGGAAAGAGGCAGTGCGATAAACGATAACGGCTACTCCATCCGCTTCTGCACATACACGAACCTTTCCCCGGAGAAGATATGAATACGACAGTTAAGGGTAACTACGCCGAAGGCAGCATCACACGCCATATCCTTGCACTGGCAGTTCCGACGCTCTTTGCGGACCTTGTGAACGTCCTCTACAGCGTCGTCGACCGCATGTTCATCGGCCATATGGAAGGAGAAGGCACTCTTGCCCTCAGCGGTGTCGGTGTCGTCTTTCCCCTGATATCGTTCATTTCGGCATTCGCGTCGCTTCTCTCGACGGGGGCTGCACCGATAGCGGCAATCGAAAGAGGAAAGGGCGATGACAAGAAGGCCGAGAGGATAATGGAGACGGCATTCACGCTTGCCCTCATTATCGGGGGAGTGCTGACACTCGTTCTCTTTGTCTTCCGCACTCCGATTCTCTACATGATGGGTGCTGAAGAGACCACAATAGGATACGCAGTCGACTACTTCCAGATATATGTCCTGGGCTCCGTGTTCGTTCTCATCAGCGTGGGCTTCAATTCGTTCATAACGATGCAGGGTTACGGGACAGTCGGAATGATGACTGTCGTCATCGGTGCTGTCATAAACACGATTCTTGACCCGATATTCATATTCACATTCGGCATGGGCGTCAGCGGGGCCGCAATTGCAACCGTATTCTCGCAGGCTGTATCGTCAGCGTGGGTTGTCTGGTTTCTGAAAAGCCGCCGCTCTTCAATCAAGATACGTCATCTCAGGCTCGAGAAGGACATCGTCTCGAGGATATTCAGACTCGGTATCTCGGGCTTCATGTTCAAGATGACGAATTCGATAACGCAGGCTGCGTCGAACATGACGCTCCGCTCCTTCGGGGGCTCTCTCTCGACTCTCTACATCGGAGCCATGAGCATCATAAACTCCACGCGTGAGATGGTCTCTCTCCCGATAAGTGCAGTGACGAGCTCGGCTCAGCCCGTCATGGGCTACAACTACGGTGCAAGAAAGGAGGAGAGAGTCTGCCGCACGATACGTGTGATGACAATGATGGCACTGGGCTACGGTATCATTTCATGGGCCTTCGTCATGGCATTTCCGAGGCTCCTCATCAGCATCTATACGCCTGATGCCAGTCTCCTTAGTGTAACGGAGCCTGTCATGAGGATATTCTTCTGTGTCTTCTTCATGATGAGTCTCCAGACTTCGGGACAGACGACGTTCGTGGGCCTGAATCACCCGCGTCACGCGGTGTTCTTCTCTCTTCTGAGAAAGGTATTCCTCGTCTTCCCGCTCATTCTCATCCTCCCGCGTCTCGGTCTGGGTGTCTACGGAGTCTTCTGGGCAGAGGCCATAAGCCAGCTCCTCGGAGCGTCGGCTTGTTACCTGACGATGTTCTTCACGGTCTACAGACCGCTGAAGAAGGGAACATACAACTGGGAAAAGTACAGTAAATAGAAAAAAGAGGTCAGAGATGGAAAGACAGGACAGAGGCCTTGCGTTCATGCTTCAGTACGAGAATGTCGCATGGTATGATGAAGGAAGCATCAGAGTACTCGACAGAAGGGTTTATCCCGCGAAAACCGAGTGGGTCATATGCCGCAGCGTCGAAGACGTGGCCACGGCCATCCACGATATGGTTACCCAGTCCACGGGGCCGTACACGCTTGCCCCGATGGGTATGGCGCTTGCTTGCTACCTTGCGAGAGGAAAGTCATACGAAGAGACTAAAGCTTATCTTGAATGGGCTTCTGCTGTGATATCTTCATCGCGTCCGACCACACGTAAGAGAATGGCCGACCTCACTGATAAGTGCATTCCCGTTGCCCTGAAGGCCCTCGAAGAGGGAAAGAGGGCAGACTATGCGGTAAGGGACTTCGTCGTCGAGATGAACGACGCGCGCTATCAGCGTGTTGACAGAATAGCACACTATCTTGTCGACAAGTTCCCGCAGGGCGGAAAGATTATGACGCAGTGCTATGCCGAGACAATACTCGGGCTTATGCTGAGAGAAGCGAAGAGAAGAAACAACCCCGTGAAGCTCTTCTGCCCCGAGACACGTCCCTTCTTCCAGGGAGCAAGGTTCACGAGTACCGTCTGCCACGAGATGGGATTCGACGTCACGCTCATTACAGACAATATGCCCTCCTTCGTGATGGCGAATGAACACATCGACGTCTTCACATGCGCAGCCGATGCAATTTCCTGCGACGGCTACGTATTCAACAAGGTCGGAACAAGCCAGATAGCAATATGTGCTTCCTATTTTCACGTTCCCGTCTATGTGACAGGTGCTCCCGATAAGGGACACCCCACACACGACACCGTCACAATCGAGATGAGAAATCCCGATGAGACGCTGTACGCAATGGGCGTCAGAACGGCAGTCGAGGGAGTGAAGGGCTATTACCCGGCATTCGACATGACACCGCCTGATCTCATCACGGGAATTGTGACGAACAAGGGAATCTTCCGGCCTCAGAATGTCAATGACTACTTCAGTGACGGCGCACCGGTGGAGCTTACGGTCTGAGAGGGCTGTTTTCTGAGTTTCTCCGGGAAATAGACCGACTTTTCCCAATGGGTGAATATGTTTTCGTCGTAGCCTACTTCGAGTTCATAGAGGTCCTTCTGGTTGTCTCTGAACCATATCCGCTTTTCCTCTATCTGCCGCCTTATTTCCCGTGTGTCATAGTTCGAGAACTTCTCGGCGGCAAGGACTATGTTCACAATGTCCCCTCCTGTGATAAAGACGTCGCAACCTTTGTAATCGTTGAATCCGTAGCTGTCCTTTTCCACAGTGATCTTGTCCCTGTATGAAATGTATAAGCAGTCATCCTTGAACATGTGGTTCATGCGTAACGGTCTGTAGAGGAGGTCTACGATTCCTGATGTTCTGAGGTAGCCGGTCATGTACCAGATAACCCTGCTGTGTATCTCGATGTAATCGTCAGGAAGATCCTCCTTCGTTATCTTTGTCGGGTACCTTCCCATCGAGTAGAGAAACGGGTTGTCTGTGTCGGCTGTCACCCTGAATTCCCTGCCGTATTTTCCTTTGGTATAGACCGGGGCCGTGATTTTCTTTTTTGCCATGAAATCCTCCTCGAAGCAGCAGCTTTCTCTGTTTTGTCCCGAAACGCAGAATCCTTTCGGAACTACAGAAGTTTTTTCTGCTAATTTCTTTCAACATAACAGATTCTTGAGAGTTGTGCAAATGACTGAATACGGACTTTTCTCCAATGAAAAAGGGCAGATACTCTCTGCCCTGATGATGTCTTATTATGTCTTTCAGCTGAGGTCCGCTTCGACTTCCTTCTCGATTTTCTCTTCGGTTACGAATTTCTTCGAGTCCCTTCTGTAGAAGTAGAGGGAGATGGCTGTTCCGACTCCCCATCCGATAGGCCAGCTGAGCCAGATTCCCGTCACCTGTAGTGCCGTGCGTGAAAGAAGGGCTGCAAGTCCAACTCTGAGGATGAGATCGGAGAATGTGGAGATCATGAAGCAGGTCATGTTCCCCGCACCCTTGAGTATGCTGTCGGATACTATCTTTACAGATACCACGAGGTAGAATATCGAGACAATCCGCAATAGCTGCCGTCCTGTCTCGAGAGTTGTCGGAGAGGGATTATCGACGAAGAGTCTCAGGAGTGTCTCCGGAATGAGCATGTAGAGGAGGATGAAGGGAACGGAGATTACCCATACCATCTTCACTCCGCTCTTCCATCCCTTCAGAACCCTGTCGGGTTTCCCGGCTCCCAGATTCTGTGCCGTGTAGTTCGATACGCCGTTGCCGATTGTCGTGAACGATGTGATGACCAGGTTGTTGAGCTTGATTGCTGCCGAGTAGCCTGCGATTACATAGCTTCCGAAGCTGTTGATTATGCCCTGAAGAATGATGTTGCCGACGCTGACGAAGCTCTGCTGGAGCGTCGACGGGATTGCAATCGAGACAAATGATTTGAAGAGCGTCTTATTGAACAGGTCAGGCTTTCCGTCCGATTTGATTGTCGTGAGCCTCTTGAGGACGAAGCCGAGTGCAAGCACCGCACTCACTCCCTGGCAGATGAAGGTTGCCCAGGCAACGCCTGCAACTCCCATCCTGAATGCCGTGACGAACAGGATATCCATGAAGATGTTCGACGTCGAGGAGATTGCAAGGAACACGA
>CAZGNN010000020.1:0-13547 GCA_964527335.1 uncultured Spirochaetaceae bacterium
TGACGAGAGACTTTCTTGCCTCTTCGTTGAACTGAAGCTGCTTTGCCATCTTTTTATCTCCTAATATATATTCTTTTCAAAAGCGACATCGGTCGCTGTAGTGTAAGATAAGCACAAAGAGGGAAATCGGCAAGTGCTGTTGCACATTATTGTGATACGGAGCCTTCAGACGGGTCTGACAGTAGGGAAAGTATGACGGCATCAATTCAGATTCTGAGGCTGCCTGGGGTTATTTCCACTGAGAAAAAACATACCGCTCTTTGAACCATATGCAAAATGCACATATTTTGCATTGATTATGCACTATTTTTAACCTACAATATACGTGTATATTGATAAGGAGTTATTCAGTATGGCAAATACAGTCAATTTCAGCGTCCGAATGGACAGTAATCTCAAAGACCAGTGCGAATCACTTTACAGCGAGCTGGGAATGACACTGACAACAGCTATCAATGTATTTCTGCGTCAGTCACTCCGTGTTGGAGGACTTCCCTTCTCCGTTCGCATTGAACAGCCGAATAAAGAGACCATTACTGCTATGCTTGAAGCAGAAAGGATTGCAAAAGATCCTTCAGTAAAAGGTTATAATGATTTAGACGAATTGTTTGAAGACCTGAAGGCATGAGAAAAACAAAATATACAGTTAAAACAACCTCTCAATTCAAAAAAGATTTCAAGGCTGCAATTAAGCGCAATCAGAAGATAGAGTTGCTGGAAAATGTAATTGCCTTACTCGCATCAGGAGAAAAGCTTTCTGAAAAATACAAAGATCATGCTCTGTCAGGAAAGTGGAGCGGACATCGAGAATGTCACATTCAACCTGACTGGTTTCTGATTTACCGTATTGAAAACGATGTACTTGTTCTTACACTGGCACGTACTGGAACACACAGTGACCTTTTCGGAATGTGAAAATCATGACCCTCAGTGAACCCCAAAATAAGCCAAGGTGTAATGATGAATGTATCCTTCGGAATAGACGGCAGAATCCTGGAGACTGAGAGAATCATTCTTCGTTCCTTCAGAGATGAGGATATTGACGACTTCTACGCTTATGCATCCATCCCCGGCGTAGGAGAAAGAGCAGGATGGCATCATCACCGGAACAGGGACGAAAGCCGGAGGATTCTCACATTCTTCATGAATGATGACAAGGACTGGGCCGTCTCCCTCAGAGAAATCGGCAGGGTGATAGGTTCTCTCGGCGTCGACGAGTATGACACAGCTCTGCTCCCGGAACTCTCTCCGTACAAGGGGCGTGCCATCGGCTACGTACTCGGGAAGGATTACTGGGGACGCGGCCTTGCCACCGAGGCAGTAAAGGCAGTGACACAATGCCTCTTCAATGAATCCGGTCTCGATTTTCTGACGCTCCCGTACTATGACTTCAACACACAGTCGAAACGGGTAAGCGAAAAGTGCGGTTTCAGACCGTACAGGAAAGCGTTTATTTACTCAAAGATTGGGGAATAATTGTGAAAACAATCCTAAAATCACGAGTTTTCTCCAGAGAAACAACCCACACGGAGAAAAGACATCAGATACTTTTCCTTCTTTTATAATGAATTACTGTTTTTCTCCGGGGTAGAAGAATCCGCACTGGTGACGGGCACTGTCCATGACAGAGAGAACGGAGAGGGAATCGGAGTGCGTCATGACGGGACTTTCGACAAGACCGAGGGAGACACATCTCATCACTTCCTCCGCTTCGTAGTTGTAGCCGTTACCCGTGAAATCGGGAGATGAAACATAAGTGTACTGACCATAGACAGTGAGAGAAGCCTTACGTGCGAAGACGAAATCGGGGATCTCGATCTTCCCCTTTGTCCCGTATATTCTCGTGACTGTGTCGAGAGCGCAGTTGACGCATGTCGAAATCACTGCAGAGCGGCCTCTGCCGTAGTCGAGTATGATGTTCGTCATCTCGTCGACATCCGTCGATCCGAGATACATAGAGGAGACAACCTTCTCCGGCATAAGGCCGAAAATCATCTGGGCCATCGCCACGGGATAGACGCCGACGTCGAGGAGAGCGCCGCCTCCGAGATTGCGGTTATAGAGTCTCCACTCCGGGATTACCGGTTCCTTCGAGCCGAAGTCGGACTCCACGAGCATAACGTCCCCGATGAGGCCGTCATCAAGCCACTCCCGCACTTTGGCCATTACCGGGAGGAATCTTGTCCACATGGCCTCCATGAAGAACGTATTGTTCTTCCTTGCGCATTCGATTACCTTCTTTCCCTCAGCGAGGGAAACAGTCATCGGCTTCTCCGAGAGCACTGCCTTACCCTTTTCAAGGGCACGGAGGGCATACTCCATGTGGGAGGTATGAGGGGTTCCGATGTAGACTATGTCGACGTCAGGATCCGAGAGAACAGCGTCGTATGACGATGTACCGTACCCGAATCCGTATTCGGAGGCAAAGCTCTGTGCCCTTTCCTCCGAGCGAGACACAACGGCCCTGAGGACAGCGCCGTCCGCTCTTCCGAGTCCAGTGATGAATTTCCTTACGATGTTTCCGGTTCCGACTACAGCCCAGTTCATGCTCTTCTCTCCTTACAGTGTAAGCGTTGCAACAAGGAGGCTTCCCGAAAGGGCGAGAAGCCCCGATGTGAGGTTTACCATATCATTATCGAAGCCGGGAATTCCCCTCACTCTCATGTTTCTCACGTCCCCGTCCCACTCGTGTTCGGTGAGCGTCCCGTCCTTAGTCCTGAAGTGCTCCTGGACTGTCGCCCCGAGAACGGAGTCAATGACGGATGCTGTAAAGCCCGCACCCGATATGATCAGTGCCTGGTGCCAGTCGGGGTAAATCACAAGAGCGTGAAGCAGTGCCGTGATCACGGCACCTGCGGCACCCGAAAGGAGTCCCAGGAGTGTCACTCCCCCGCTTATTCCCTTCGGAACGGGAGTGAATGTGATTATGGACACGGGGTCGTGTCTGCTCATTATCCCGAATGTGCTGGAGAATGTGTCGGCAACGGCCTCCGCTACCGACGCCGAGAAGGCGATGACGGCAATGCCGCGGAATGACGGAGTACGGGATAGAAGAAGTGCAAGCACTGCCGGCAGTCCGTTTGCAATCACCTGCATGAGGTCTCTCTGACTTCCCTTCTTCTCACGGCTGTTGTAAGCCCTCTTTATCTTCGAGAGCACCGAACACGATACGAAGAAGAAAAGGAATATCACAAAGCAGGAGAAGCCCCCGAGATAGAGCACCATGAAGCCCAGGGTGACGGCCCCCAGGATTCCGCCCTTCGTCAGCCACTTCTTCCACGCCGCGAGAACGGCCATGACGAGAAGCACACCCATATATATAAGGATTATTCCCCAGAACGGTAAAAGAGATATCCTGTCATCGAGGAGAGAGACAATACTCTGCATCACACACCAGCCTTTCCGAGCAATTCTACAAGAAAAGCGGCGGCAAGAGGAACCGACACATTGTCAACCGATGACGGGGAAAGATTCTCCACCGCTGCCATGACGATGCCGGTGATGAGGGCGCTGATTATCCCCATGTCCGTAAAGATGAGGACGACGGCGGAGGCCACAACGGCCATTGCGAGGCTCCCCTCGAGGCTCTTATGGTATTTTCCGTAGACAGTGTAGCCGTGCTTGCCACAGAGCGTTCCGACGACAGCCGCAGAGCCGTCACCGCAGCCCATTATGAGAACACCGCATATGGCCGACGAAGGCGAAATGACGCCGGATGATTCGAGAATCACCACTGCCGTTACGGACACGGGATAGAGCACGAGGCCGATGTTTCTCTTCGGGTCCTTTATTCCCAGCGGTCCGATGAGGCCAGAAAGGACCGCGAAAGCGTTGATGAGAATGAACGCGGCCGGAACAAGAGGTCTCCAGTACGGACTCTGGATGGAGTATTCGCAGGGAACGATTATAAGGGACGTGAGGATATGGATGAACTTTCTCACGTACTCGCTCTTCCACCGTGCATACCGGGAGAGAAGGAAGCCCGCGAAGACCTCCGCGGTTACGTAGAGAAAACAGAGCATGCAAATCTGGATATCCGACATAAGACGGGAAAATCCTACCCTTTAATGAGGCTTTCCTCAATAGCACATCCCGGTTTCCGGAACTGCATATTATGAGCAGAATGAATGCAACAAAATTCAAACAATTGTCATATTCAAGAAATTACAGAGTTACTGACAGGCTTGATTTGCATAAATATAATTATTACAATGAATGAAGATTGCATAAAAATGCAAAAGAAGGCGAACACAATGAAAGAAAGAAACAACAGATTATCGACACTGAAGGAAATAATAAAGAACAACCGCATAGACAATCAGGACACTCTTCTCGAGCTCCTCGACAAGGAAGGCTACTCCGTCACACAGGCAACTCTCTCGAGAGACCTCAAGATGCTCAAGGTCGGAAAGATATCCGACGGCTGGTCAGGCTACTACTATGCCCTCCCCGACACCGACCTCATCAGCGAATCGGAGAAGAGCTACATCCAGGACGTAAGACGCGGAATCATATCGATAGAGTTCAGCGGCAACTTCGGTGTCATCAAAACGCGTCCGGGGCACGCCAACAGCGTCGGCTTCGCCCTTGATGTGCTGGCACTCCCCGAAATTCTGGGATCCCTTGCGGGAGATGACACCATCTTCCTCATACTCAGGGAGGGAATGACGAAGGAGGACCTCCTCGAGTCCTTCAACTCCCGCATTCCCGAAATCAAGGACTGACAATTACCCCTAGACGTATTTATTGTCCATATGAAGCTGTCTATAATCAGATATATCTGAAAAAAGGAATGGGAAACTATGGAATACATCAATCTCACATCAATGCCCGCATTCTCGAAACTCGAGAGTGATGAAAAAGTATCTGTCAAATCCCTTCTCTCTGCGGAGAGAATCGGAAAGGCGAACATAAAGCTCGGCGGAGGACTTACCTATAACTGGGCTGCAATGCCTGTCGACGACAAAATCGTACGTGATCTGCAGAAGCTTGCAGACGAGATGGAGGTCATCGACAAATACAAGGCTCTTCTCTCGGGAGAGAGAATGAACACGGGTGAGAACAGACTCGTTCTCCACCAGCTCACAAGAGGAAACGTACTCAAGGCTGAAGTCACGGCTGACGGCGAGAACAAGGAGGAGTTCTACAAGGGAGAACTCAATAAGATAAAGGACTTCTCGGCGAAGGTCAGAAACGGCTCAATCAAGGGTTCTACAGGAAAGAAGTTCAAGACAATCTGCCAGATCGGCATCGGAGGTTCCGACCTCGGTCCGAGAGCTCTCTACATCGCGCTCCAGGGCTGGGCAAAGGGAAGCGGCGTCAAGACGCTTGAAGGAAAGTTCATCTCCAACGTCGACCCGGACGATGCGGCAGCCGCAATCGAAGGCCTCGATCTCGAGACGACTCTCTTCGTCCTGGTATCGAAGAGCGGAACGACACAGGAGACACTGACGAACAGGGACCTCGTCCTCAACGTACTCTCCTCTTCTCCGATTGACGGCTTCGTTGCTTCGAAGCACATGGTTGCAGTCACAAGCAAGACAAGCCCCCTCAGCCAGGACAAGTCGCTCCTTGCATCATTCTTCATCGATGACTATATCGGCGGAAGGTATTCCTCGACATCGGCTGTCGGCGGCGTCGTACTCTCGCTCTGCTACGGCTACTCCACATTCGCTTCCCTTTTAAAGGGTGCCCACGAGGAGGACAGACTCTCCGTCACGAAGAACATAAAGAAGAACGGTGCACTCATGGATGCCCTCATCGGAGTATATCTCAGGAACATCCTGAACTATCCGTCAACTGCAATACTCCCCTACTCGCAGGCTCTCTCGCGCTTCCCGGCACACCTCCAGCAGCTCGACATGGAGTCCAACGGAAAGCACGTCAACAGGAACGGAGAGGCAGTCGACTATCCCACAGGTCCGGTAATCTTCGGAGAACCGGGAACGAACGGACAGCACAGCTTCTATCAGCTGCTGCATCAGGGAACGGACATCGTACCGCTGCAGTTCATCGGCTTCAGACAGAACCAGAGGGGACTCGACCTCGTGACTGACGGCTCTACAAGCCAGGAAAAGCTCAACGCCAACCTCTCGGCCCAGATAGTCGCATTCGCCCTCGGAAAGGATGACGCGAACCCGAACAAGGAGTTCTCCGGAGAGAGACCCTCGTCCCTCATCTACGGCGACAAGCTCACGCCGGAGGCACTGGGAGCCCTTCTTGCACACTACGAGAACAAGGTCATGTTCCAGGGATTCCTGTGGAACCTGAACTCCTTCGACCAGGAAGGCGTACAGCTCGGAAAGAAGCTTGCGAAGAAGGTTCTCTCGGGATGCGAAGGTGACGAGATACTCCTTGCATACAGCAGCCTTCTCAAATAATTGTAAAATTGAAAACCAAGTCCCTTCCCGCAGAGGAAGGGATTTCATTAGACTGAGGCCATTATGATTAAACAGGGTTTTGACAGCAAGAAATACATTGAAGAACAGACAAGATACATCCTCGAACGCGTAAGCAGCAGGAAGGGCAGGCTCTACATCGAATGCGGCGGAAAGCTCCTCTACGACCTCCACGCTTCACGTGTCCTTCCCGGATTCGACCCCAACAACAAGATGGCGGTTCTGCAGTCGCTGAAGGAACATCTCGACATCATCATCTGCATCTACGCGGGTGATATCGAGAAGAGAAAGATGAGAGGGGACTTCGGAATCAGCTATGACGCAGACGTATTGAAGATGATTGACGACTTCGCACGCTACGACCTCAAGTGCGACAAGGTCGTGATCACACGCTTCAACGGCCAGGCTTCGGCCGTGCTCTTCAAGGAGAAGCTCGAGAGAATGGGAATCAAGGTATATACCCACCAGGCAACGCCGGGTTACCCCTCGAACATCGACCTAGTTGTCTCCGATGAAGGCTACGGCAAGAACGAGTACATCCCCGTCGAGGCACCGGTCGTCATCGTCAATGCTCCCGGCCCGGGAAGCGGAAAGCTCGCAACCTGTCTCAACCAGATGTACCATGAGGCGAAGATGGGACAGAGACCGCAGTACTCGAAGTACGAGACCTTCCCCATCTGGAACCTTCCCCTCGACCACCCCGTCAACATCGCATACGAGGCTGCAACAGTGGACCTCGGGGACGTGAACCTCATCGACCACTTCCACCTCAATGCATACAACAAGGTTGCAGTCAACTACAACCGTGACCTCGAGGCCTTCCCCCTCCTCAAGAAGATAATCGAACGCATCAGCGGAGAGGAATGCCCCTACAAGTCCCCGACCGACATGGGCGTCAACCGCTGCGGCTTCGGAATAACGGACGACGAGGCATGCAGGGAAGCCGGACGGCAGGAGATTATCCGCCGCTACTTCAAGACGCTCACGGACTACGCTTCAGGTCTCTGTGACGAGGACACCGTCACAAGAATGAACTCCATAATGGACAAGGCACAGCTTGTTCCGGAGATGAGGGCAGTCGTTCTCCCCGCAAGAGAGGAGCTCAGGAAGGCAATCGAAAGCGGAAAGGGAAAGGACGGCACTGTCTGCGCTGCGGCAATAGAGCTCGGCGACGGCAGAATCGTGACTGCACACAACTCCATGGAGCTCCATGCATCCTCAGCCCTCATTCTCAACGCACTCAAGGTGCTTGCGGGAATAGACAGGGAAAAGGATCTCATCAGCCGCCGTGTCATCGCTTCAATCACTACCATGAAGAGGGACCTTCTCTCGGGAAAGGGGGTATCATTAAACCTCGACGAGACGCTGATTGCACTTGCAATGTCGGGTGCCGAGGACGAGGATTCGAAGAAGGCGCTTCTCGAGCTTCCGAACCTCAGGGGCACCGAAGTCCACATGACACACATTCCGTCCCCCGGCGACAGTTCGGGCCTCAGGAAGCTCGGAGTGCAGTTCACCTCCGACCCCAAGTACCCTGCGAAGAACGTCCTCTGATACAATTACTTGCATTACCGCAAAGTATGTAAGAAGATAAGCTTATGTCAGAAAGAAAGACCGACAGGAACGAGAGACTCTTCATAGAGGGATTCGGGAAATTCTTCTCCCCGAATCCTGAATCTCTCACGCCTGAAGAAATAAAGAAACTCAATAACATGTCCTACCCCAGGGGGGTCAAGAACAGATACATTGCACATACAAACTGTCCCCTGAATGTGACATCGTACATAATCCCGGTGTCAGACGGAGGGTCGGTTACGGCATACTATGTTCTTGAGAGAAGCCTCCTCGAGAAGGGACCTGTACCCCTTGTCATATTCTTCCACGGAGGCGGATGGTTTCATGCCAACATGGACTTCTACCTCACATACGTGAAGTATTTTGCACACACGATGGGAGCGGCCGTTCTCCTTGTCGACTACAGGCTGGGTCAGAACTACCGTTTCCCCACTGCGATAGAAGACTGCTATGACTCAATACTCTGGGCAATGGAGGGCGTCAGATACTGGAAGACAGATCCCGACCAGACCTTTATTGCAGGCGACGGCTTCGGCGCAACGCTCGCAATAAGCGCGACGATGCTCCTGAGAGACCGCAAGGGCCCGATGCCGGCTGGAAACCTTCTCTTCTATCCTCTCACGGACGGAAGACTCAGAACGCAGTCGATGGAGACATACAGGGAAACACCGGTTCTGACACAGAGAATGCTCAGCTGGTACATAAAGAACTACTCGAGGGAGACGAAGGACAGTCTCTCGCCCCTGATGAGTCCGCTGCTCTCACCAGACCTCACACGTATGCCCCCGACACTCGTTATAGCCGCCGGGACGGATCCGCTCCTAGACGACAGCATTCTCTACACGGAGGCACTGAGGAAGGACGGAGGAAAGGCGAAGACGCTTGTCTGCCCCTCTTCCCTTCACGGCTTCATGGTCTTCAGACACTCCAAGGAAAGACCCGCTGCGGAGACGGCTGTATGGCAACTTCTGCACGGACGCAACGTCGAATCGATAGAGATGCTGTCGAAGAAGGAATTCAGGGAAATCAGAAAGAAGGTGTGATGCCTTCTTTTTTTATTTCCGGTGAAAAAAGGCAATAAAAAGAGGTAAACCCGTTCATCTGACCTAAAACAAGGGGGGTGAGGTCAAATATCAATGAACAGGTTCACCCAACACCGAACACAATAAACAGCGAACTGCTTATTGATGAAATGGTACGACGGCAGACGTAAACTGTTTAGTGTTTTTTTAAAATTTTACAATTCCCCTCGTTCTGCATTTACGATTCAAACCTTTTGATACGGAAATTCCGGTTCCGTCACAGATGTGTTTCAAAGGGAGTATATTCAGCAATAGCAGTGTCCAGCATTGCTTTCTTTGCCGAACTGACAATTTCTTCAAGACGAAGAGCAACCTCATGGCTGAAGTATTTCTCCCCGCACTGCTCACATTCCACGCATGGGACATTCTTCACGATAATGGTCCGGCCCATGTAATCGAGAGCATAAGTGGCAGAAGCCGGCCTCTCTGTTTTACACCTGCAGAAAATACACATATCACCTATCCTCCATTACCGATGGCAAGTTCAATTATACAGAGAATCTCTTCATCTATGCCAACAGCAAGAATGATCATAGCAAGAAAAAGTATAGCCGGCAGAGGATAGCCTTTCTCCCTCTCCTGAGGAATTTCCTTGACGAACGGGGATTTTTTGAACATATACATATCTGACAGGAGAAGATATATATGGTACCTGAGACAGTTCAATCATACAGAGGGAGGAGAGGATAATGCTTGCGTTCCTTCTCATGCCGAGGACGATTCTCGCCCTGGCTGCAGTTCTGCCGGCCGTCTTTCTCCTTGTCAAAGTCTACAGAAGCGACAGGATAGAGAAGGAGGATCCCGTATTCATATTCCTTCTCGTCGTCATGGGGATAATATCTACAATAGCGGCTTCGATACTCGAGAGAATCGGATCCGGTATTCTCTCCCTCTTCTTCAGAGAAGCCACAGGACTCTACAACATACTTCTCTACTACGTCGTCGTGGCAGTCAGCGAAGAGGGTTCGAAATACTGTCTTCTGAGGTACAGAACTTATAACAGCAGGGACTTCAACTGCAGCTATGATGCAGTTGTCTATGCAGTTGCGGTATCTCTCGGGTTCGCACTCTGGGAGAATATCCTCTACGTCTTCCGCCTCGGGCTCAGTGCCGCACTATCGCGTGCAGTCACGGCAATTCCGGGGCACTGCTCCTTCGGCGTCTTCATGGGCGTATGGTACGGAAGGGAAAAGAAGTGCGACCTCTACGGAGAGAAGGCAGGGATGTACGCATCGCGCGTACTGTCACTCGTTGTCCCGGTTCTTCTCCACGGAACATATGACTATCTCTGCTCTCTCAATACACCGGAGGGGTCACTCTACTTCCTCATCTTCATCGTCCTGATGTTCGCCCTATCGTTCTTCACGGTACGGAAGAGCAGCAGGAACGACATGTATCTCTGAGCCTCAGACAATGAGGAATATGATACAGAGTACGGCGACGATGGCTCCGGCAGAGGTTATCACGGAGTAGATCTTCCTGCTCTCCACATCGTTCTTTCCTTCTTTCTTCAGGTAGTAAACACCTGCACCTGTCACCAGAAGCCCGATGATCAGGCCAATGATTTTCACTGTCATTTCTTCCTCCATTTCAGCAGCAGTGCCGTGTTTATTATCACGAGAACCGAACCCGCATTGTGAACGAGTGCGCCCACAACGGGATTGAGTGTTCCTGTCATTGCAAGAACGATTGCGATGAAGTTGAGCGTCATCGAGAATGTCATGTTGAGCTTTATCGTGGTCATCATTCTTCTCGAGAGGGCGATGAGATGCCCGATTTCCTTCACGTTGTCATCCACGAGTGCGATGTCCGCGGCATCGACCGCGATGTCGCTTCCGCTCCCGCCCATGGCGATGGAAACATCGGCCTTCTTCAGAGCCGGTGCATCGTTTATGCCGTCGCCTATCATGCAGACCTTCATACCCTTTTCCTGGTATTCCCCGATATACCTCAGCTTGTCCTCCGGAAGGCAGGAGTACCTGACGCTCTCTATCGAGAGGGCAGAAGCGATGTTCCGGGCAGCATTCCTGTTGTCTCCCGTAAGAAGAACAGGAGTGACGGAAAGAGTGAGAAGACTTCTGACTGTAGCTCCGCTTTCCTCGCGGAGGGTATCTGAAAGGGCGATGAAGCCGCATTCCGTTCCGTCGACTGCGATGTATGTTATGCTTGCGCCCTTATCCATATAGTCGAGGCACTCCGGAATCTCCACAAGCTTTACCCCGTTCTCGAGAAGCAGTTCCCGGCTTCCGGCAAGTACACTCCTTTCCTCGACTGTGGCGGAGATACCGTGCCCCGGAACCATCCTGAAACCGGAGGAAGGAGATAGTTCTCCTTTTCCGTTCCTTCTCCATCCAGATACTATCGCCTTCCCGAGCGGATGCTCGGAGAGCGTCGCCTTCCTTCACGAGAAAGCCGTGCTTCGTGGCATTTCCTATTGCAGCCATTATGGCAGTGGGAGTCGCAAGAACGAGAGCACAGGGACAGAAAACGACGAGAATCGTCACCGAACGTATGATCTGATGAGTGACGAACCATGTGATGAGAGAAGCGGAAAGCGCTATGACGACAATCCAGGTCGCCCATCTGTCGGCAAGGCCCACGATCTTCGCCTTCGAGGCATCGGCAGACTGCACGAGCTTGATCATACGGCGTATCGAGCTGTCTTCTCCGACCTTCACAGCCTTCATGTCGAAGGCTCCGAACTGGTTCACCGTCCCGCTCGAAACCTCGTCCCCGACTGTTCTGTCAACGGAGAGGGACTCCCCTGTCATCACGGCCTGGTTTATCGAAGTGCTGCCTGATATTATCACACCGTCGACAGGAATGCTCTCTCCGGGAAGGACTCTGACCGTGTCCCCGACCCTCACATCCCCGGCGGGGATTATCTTCTCGCTTCTCTCAGTCACGACTCTCGCTGTCTCGGGAGTAAGACGCACAAGAAGCTCGATTCCGTCTCTCGCCTTCTTTACCGTCAGCTCCTCCAGTAGTCCTCCGAGCTGCATGATGAATGCAACCTCCCCTGCCGCAAAATCCTCGCCGATGCATACGGATGCAATGAGAGCTATCGAGACAAGTACATCGGCCTTTATGTCGAATGCCGTGACAAGTCCGATTACGGCTTCAAGCACGATAGGGACTCCCGAGAGTATTATGGCTATCCAGGCAGTATCGAACGGGAGGGGATTGAATCCGAGGAGACTCAGAAGTACGGCTATCCCGGAAATGACGAGCAGGATGATGTCCTTCCTTATTCCTCCCTTATCGAGAAGAGCCTCAAGTTTTTCCATCAGCTTTTTCATGTTGACCTCAATATACACCGGCGGGTATATGCACATAATACCTATAGGGGTATAGGTAGTCAATACAGGGGAAATTAAAATCTCCCGCCGAAAGACAGGAGATAATCTCAGAAAAGCTTTCCGACTCTGGCGTCGTCCACGGCTTTCCGTATCGTATAGGTGAGAACACCGTGGGAGTACTCCTCAAGCATCGTGGCGATTGCTATCTCGTCGTCGGAGAGCGGAAGAGGATAGAAGCGGTTCCGGAATACCGTCACATCTCCGAGAGTGACGTGTGAGAGCGACGGCTGCTGTCCCGTTTTTCCCTCATCCCTGTGGAAGACGAAGGGAAGACTCACAGGGTACCCTTCTCCGTCTATGTATGTCACTCCTCTTTCGGTTATTACACCTTTTTCACCTCTTATTTCGAGGCGGGACGGTATTATGTAGCTGTGATACTGGTTGGATGAGAAGTCGGTGATGAAGACTTCTCCTGTTCCGAACGTTACGGAGGTTATCTTTCTCGTGTACTCTTCCCTCTCCTCCGTTCTGACAAGACCTGACCGGGTGCCTGTCTTCAGGCATTCAGCCTTTTCTTCGAGAAGCCTCTTCACGTCCTTTATCTCAAGGCCGGGGAAGACCGCATTCATCAGGGATGCCGCATGATGGTTATGAAGGGCGGAAAGGTAAAATGACGACACCTTTCCGATTCTTCCGAGGGCTGCCATCACTGAAGAATAGAGAGGTGTATGAAGATACTGCTCGAAGGCAAATCCTTCGATTTTCCCCGCTCTCGCAAGTTCTTCGTCGCTGAGGGGAAGAAAGGATGTCTCCGTAAGGATTCTCTCTCCCCTTTTCTCAAGTTCCTCAAGAAGGGGAAGGAAGCCGTCCCTGCCGGAAGCGACTATGACTGCATCATGCTCCGCAGAGAGTGCCGCACTAATGTCAGTTGTCGCGTCGAGACCTTCCGAGAGAATCAGACTCTTTCTCTCTTCAGACCTGGTATATACAGAAGATATCGTGAGAAGGGAAGGAAGAAGGGATGCAATCCTGATGTAGAAGTGTGCACGCCATCCCGTGCCGAAGAGAACGGCTTTCATCTTCAGCTCATGTTGGAGAAGCGTTCGACGGCCTTCGTGAAGTTCTCGATTGTCTTGTCGGCATCGCCGTGCTCTCTACCGTCTCTCACGCAGTGCTTTATGTGACCTTCGAGG
>CAZGNN010000021.1:0-13491 GCA_964527335.1 uncultured Spirochaetaceae bacterium
CCATTTACCCTTATTTGTGTCATTGATGGCCTTTACAAAGATTTTTCCGTCCATCTTATAGAGAAGAGGTGCCACAGGAGCATAGAAATGCTTTATTGCATACTGCAGCGGTTTCCATCTCCCCGTGTATTCGATACTCGACCATGAGGCCACGGGCCAGACGTCGTTGAGCTGCCAGATGAGAGTTCCCATGCAGTAGGGCATGAGGGAGCGCCAGTATGTGACGGCTGTCTCTATTGCTAGGGCCTGCTGTACCTGGGAAAGATACAGTCCGTCCTCGAATCTGTCCGGGACTCTGAAGAGCCGTCCGAATTCCTTTATCATGATTTCGTTGCCGCTTTCGTTCTTCTGATGGTGGAGCATCGAGGATGAGGTGAGGTATCTTTCGTCATCGGGACAGAACAAAGATGCCGTGGAAGGCGAGGAGAACGACTGGTAGCCGAACTCCGAGCAGAAGCGGGGCTTCACAGTATGGTAGAAATCGAAGTCCTTGCCTTCGTGCCATACAGACCAGAAGTGCATGTCGCCGTTACCGTCGTTATGCCAGTTGTCGCTGTAGTCTCCGGGGCCTGCACAGGGAGAAGACGGCCAGAAGATCCTCGACGGGTCCTCAGTCATGACGACTCTCCCGACAGTTTCTTCATTGAGCTTTTCGTAGTCGGAGAGGTACCTCTCCCTGTTCTCTCTTGTCTCCTCGTACCAGCCCAGTGCTCCGAGGTCCTCGTTGTTGCCGCACCAGAGGGCGATGCATGCTCTTGACTTGAGGCGTCTTATCTGGTCGGTGAGTTCCTTTTCGACAGAGTTGAGGAACCATTTCTCCGAGGGGTATGTAGAGCATGCGAACATCATGTCATGCCAGAGAAGGATGCCGTACCTGTCGGCCGCATCGTAGAAGTCGTCCATTTCGTACCAGCCTCCGCCCCAGACACGGAGTGCGTTCATGTTGGCCTTCACGGCATCGGAGAGAATCCTGTCGTAGCGCTTCTTCGTCATGCGGGAGGGAAGAGCATCGAGCGGAATCCAGTTGGAGCCCTTGAGAAAGACGTCCTTTCCGTTGACACAGACTGTCAGCTCCTTTCCTCCCATCGTCACATTGTTCTTTACTTCAAGCGTTCTGAAACCGAGCTTTCTTTTCTTTACATAATTCCCGATTCTGACCGATGTTTCATACAGCGGCTGCTTTCCCATACCGGACGGCCACCATAGCGATACGGAAGTTGCGGGTATCGAGATTCTCTTACGGAATGTGAAATCTCCTTCTCTGTTCTTTACATTTAGGCAGTAATCCTTACCAAGGAGGGATATCGTAATATCTGTAGTGTTGTTATTCTTTATACCCAGTAGATATAGTTCATATTCGAGTTCCCACCTGCTTTCCGTCCTTTTCATCGTGACGGCAAAGTCCTTGAGAATCAGGGAATCTGTTTCGATGATGACGGGAGTGACATACATTCCCGCTGTCATGATGCACGGCCCCCAGTCCCAGCCTGCGGCACACTGCGTCTTTCTCACGAGGTTGCGGTGCGGGGAACCGTTGGGGTAGAGAGAACATGGAACGGGATAGCAGAGAGTGCTGTTTCTTCTTTCCGCTTCCTTCTCCGCCGAGTGGAAGATGACGGAGAGCGTGTTCTTGCCGTTCTCAAGATAGTCAGTCACATCGAAGTAGTAGATTCTGTGGATGTTGTCGGTATCGGCAACAGTGTGGCCGTTGAGGAGAATGGTTGTCACGGTGTCGAGTTTCTCGAATCTCAGGAAAGCCCTTTCTCCCGTCTTTCTCCAGGTGAACTCTTTCCTGGCTTCCCACTCACCGCGTCCTATGAAGAGAACATCCAGTTCGTTCTTTCCCCAGTAAGGATCCGGAATCGTCCCGTTTTCGATAAGGGCCGAATAGAGGTCCCCCGGAATGGACATGCCGTATTCCTTATCTGTGGTTATGCCGTATATGTTTTCTTCGATTTCCGTAGCTCTGACTTTCCATTCGCCACCGAGTCCTGTCTCCCTCATTTTTTTCTTTTCTTCCTTTGTCTTACATTGTAAGTGAGGGAGAAGGAAAAGTGAAAGAAAATGTGGCTTATATTTCCACTTCTGTCCATCCCTTCTCTGTAAGGACTGTCTGCTCTGTATAGCCGGCGTCGTGAAGAAGTCTCCGTGCCGTGTCGTAACCGTATGACAGTGTTGTCACAGCGTGGGAGTCTGAGTTTATGATGACTCTTGCACCTTTCTTCTTCATCTCCTCAAGGAGGAAGAATGCAGGGTAGGGCAATGTCCTCCATCCCCGGCTCATAGCACCCGTGTTGACCTCGATTATCTTGCCTGTTCTGATGATTCTGTCGAGGTATTTGAGAGCAAGGCTTCTGTATGCTCTGTCATCTTCATCGAAGAGATGTTCCTTCTCGTTGAACTTCGTGTAGAGGTCGACGTGGCCGACGATGTCGAAGGGCGATTCTTCAGAGAATGATGCGAGTTCCTCGAGGTAGCTTTCTATGAGTGAGAGATGGTCACCGCCATACAGTGCGAGTGCTTCCTTCCATTCTTCGGGGGTATTGTCGACAGGAAGAAAGTGTCCGTCCTTTCTGAAGAGATGGACAGAGCCTATCGTGTAGTCGAGGCGAGAATCGATTGCCGGCCTTGTCTCACCCTCAATCCTGCTCTCGAGTTCGAGGCCGCAGAATATGCTGATTCTTCCCCTGTACTCATCCTTGATGGAGAGAACAGTGTTGAAGTAGTCTTCAACTCTTTCCTTCTTTATTCCGCATACGTCGAAGGGATAGCCCGTATAAGCATGGGATGAGATACCGATGGCGTCAAATCCCAGACGTACGGCTTCGTCTGTCATTTCCCGGATTGTATTCTTTCCGTCGCAGAATGTGTTGTGAGTGTGGAGTGATGCAAGATAAGCCATTTATTTCCCTTCCTTCATCTTCACGGCTTTCATGGCAATGAGCCCTGTGATGTCTGCGAGAATCCACCCGATTACGATGGACCACCAGATTGCCTTCTCTCCGAAGAAGGGAGAGACGGTGTATGCAAGGAGTACTCTCGTTCCGAGAGATATGACAGTAAGCACGATGCTCCACTCAGGTCTCCCGATTCCCCTGTAGTAGCCGTAGAGAAGAAAGAGTATTCCGATACCGATGTAGAATGCTCCTTCTATCCTGAGATATTCGACTCCTATTCTGATTACCTCTGTCTCCTCCGTGCTCACGAAGAGCGACATGAGTGACGGAGAGAGGAAGCATATTACGAGAGATATGACGACGGAGAAGAGGGCGGAGACGAGGAACGCGCCCTTCGTTCCCTTTCTGATTCTCTCCATCTTCCCGCCTCCGAGATTCTGGCTGATGAATATGGAGTAGGCCGAGCCGAACTCCTGACTGGGCGTATATGCAAGAGTGTCAATCTTGACGGCAGCTGCAAAGGATGCCATGACAGTGGAACCGAAGGAGTTCACAAGACCCTGTATCATGAGGATGCCGAAGTTCATGATTGACTGCTGGATACTTGTGAGGAAGGAGTAGCGGAAGATTGCCGATATTCTTTTCCCTTCGAGTTTTCTCTCGTCCTTCTTCGGGAGCATGTCCCTGTTCGTCAGAAGAAAATAGACTGTGATTCCCACACCCGACACCGCTTCAGATATTACCGTAGCCTCCGCGGCTCCCTTTACTCCGCGTCCGAACGGAATGATGAAGACAAGATCCAGGACGATGTTGAGAAGAGCCGAGACGACAAGGAACCAGAGCGGCGTCGACGAGTCCCCGCGGCTCCGTAAGAGATATGACACGTAGTTATAGAGAAAGACGAAGAAGATACCCGAGAAGATTACCTTTATGTAAGCCTTCTCCTCTTCAAAGATTTCCTGTGGTGTCTGCAGTAGAACGAGAATCTCATCGGTAAGGGCATATGAGACTGCCGTCAGGACGATTGCGATAAGCGAGAAGAGGATGGCGCTGTTGTATATGTCCCGTCTCATGTCGGAGAGGTCACCCTTTCCGTATGAGTATGAAAAGAGTGCTCCCGCTCCCATGCTCAGTCCTATGAGGAGGGAGTTGAGAAAGGTCATCAGGGCATAGGCACTGCCGACTGCGGCAAGAGCTCCCGCACCGAGGAACCGTCCTACAATCAGTGTGTCGGCAAGGTTGTATGCCTGCTGGAAAATATTGCCGAGGATTATCGGAAAGGAGAACAGCAGCATTGATGATATGATGCCGCCCTCCCTGAGGTTGACTTCTCTCTTCATACTCCAATCATACCGCCCTGAAGAAAGGTAGAAAAGGGGGTCAGGAGAAGAGGTCCTCTGCCGTGATTACAGCCTGTAGCTCCCCCGAGTAGGGTGTTTCCTCGATGGGGTATGTGGTGATGAGCGTCGAATGGAGTGCTGCTTTCGTCCCCGTCTTCTTCCTGAAGTCTGACGCCTTTCTTTTCATATCCCTGTCGAAAGCTGCATCGGCATTGAAGCCTGATTCGGAGTATTTCATCTCACAGATGTTTATGATCTGATCCTTTCTGACTATAAGAAGATCTATCTGGGAGCCTGATATTCCCTTTTCAGGATCTTTTCTGGTTCTCCATGAGTTCACGCTTGTCGCCACTCCCGATATTCCGAGAGCCTTCTTTATCTGTGGAATATGTTCAAGACAGACTCTCCCGAAGGCAAATCCCGACCATGCAGTGACTGACGGCGTGGAGGAAATAGTGCTCCATCCGTTCTCATCATATTTTCTGTTCTTCAGAAATTTGTGATAGAAGAGTGTGTAGTTGTCCATCAGCTGATAGTTCGTCATATTCGTCCTGTAGCCGAACGGAACGTAGGAACGTATGAAACCGCAGTTCTCGAGTTCCTCCAGCTTCCTGGAGAAGCATCCGGAACTGCTGATTCCCGTCGCTTTTGAAAGCTCGTCTCTCGTCATGCCGCTCTGTGTCGTGCTCAGGGCTTCGACTATCTCGATGTACTGTTCAGGCCTGTTGAAAAGCGCCCTGTAGAGATTGTCGTATTCATTCTCCAGCATTGCCCCTTCACGGAAGAACAGGTCATCTATGTTCTGTGCCAGGCTCTTCCCTTTCTTCAGAAGGCTCCAGTAATACGGAACGCCTCCGAGAATCATGTAGCACTGCAGAATCTGATGAATGCTGAATTTTATGTTCTTCGAGTCAAGGTAAGCCCTGCATTCCCCAAGTGTGAACGGTTTCAGATGAATCTGTCCCGTGAGCCGGTTATGAAGACCTCCGCGGCTGTTCAGAACCTTGTCCATCATCCACCATGTCGCCGACGCACATACTATGAGGATGACATCTTTTTCTCTTCGGGCCGTAACCCAGCCGTTCCAGAAGCTTTCGAGAGCAGGAATGAGATTACTTCCCTTCGTGTCCATCCATGACAGCTCATCGATGAATATGACCTTCTTTCTGTTCCCTGATTGTTTTATGACTTCCTTGAGACCGTCGAATGCGTCATCCCAGGATTTCAGCGGTGCCGGCACAGTGTAGCCCGCGTTCTTCAGAGAGGAGGCGAACCTGTCGAGCTGAGGCTGCATTCTGTTGTCTCCGTCTTTTCTGCAGACTCCGGTATGCTCGAATATGATGCGTTGACCGAAAGTTTCCTTTATAAGGTATGTCTTTCCTGTTCCTCTTCTTCCACAGACAGCAACAAATTGAGATTCCTCTTCCTTCAGAAGAGACAAAAGGTACTTCTTTTCTTCAGTTCTTCCTGTCATAGAGCTTATCCTTATTTCTGAAAGTTCAGGTAATAATCCATATGCAGTGTATATTCGTTGATACGTGAGAATCAAATAGATACCTTCCAGAAGTGCCTTAAAAAACAGAGTTTTGGAAATGATGTCTGAAAAAACTCGCTTGAAAAAACTACACTTCTGCCGAAAACTCCCTTGGAAAAACTGCACGACCCTTTACTTTTTGCTTATAACTTACGACTTTACAAAGAAACTTTGATTTCAATTGGTGTTTCTCTTCTCTTATAATCGTCTCCGGAGACAGAAATGAAGATAAAGACGAAGAAGAGTGATTACCGCAGCGTCATGGCAAGGAAGAGCGTGAAGAGAAAGAAGCCCGTGAAGTGTTCGCTCTTCTTCCGGAAGATTATCCGCATTGTGGGAAAGGCTGATCTGAAGGCTGTTTCGTTCTCATGGACAGGTGACGCTCTGGAGAAAATCGGAAAGGATGAGCCTGTGCTTGTTCTCATGAATCACTCGTCATTCATCGACCTCGAGATAGCGACCACCGTTCTCTATCCCAGACCTCTCAGCATCGTATGCGAAGCTGACGGCTTTGTCGGGAAGGAATGGCTCATGAGACACATAGGCTGTGTGCCGACGCACAAGTTCAACAACGACCTTCCTCTCGTGAGAGATCTCATGTACTGCATCCGGACGCTGAAGTCGTCCGTACTGATGTATCCCGAAGCGTCGTACTCATTCGACGGTACGAGTCCGACTCCGCTTCCGGAGAGTCTGGGGAAGCTCATCAGGCTTCTCCGTGTTCCCGTCCTCATGATAACCACAGAAGGTGCCTTCCACCGTGATCCTCTCTATAACCTTCTCCAGAAGAGGAACGTGAAGGTGAGTGCAACCGTGAAGATGATTCTCTCCCCTGATGATATCGCCGCGATGACTCCTGCCGAGATTAATGCTCTTATAAGGCCGTACTTCTCCTTCGACCACTTCGAGTGGCAGAAGAGAACGGGTGTCAGGATAACCGAACCCTTCAGGGCCGAGGGGCTTGAGAGCGTTCTCTACAAGTGTCCTGTATGCTCTGTGGAGGGAAAGATGAAAAGCCGCGGTGAAGACCTGACGTGTTCCTCATGTAACTCCAGGTGGCACCTTGAGGAAGACGGGAGTCTTTCGGGTAAGGTGTTCTCACACATTCCCGACTGGTTCAGATGGGAGAGGGAGGAGACCGAGAAGGAGATAGCAGACGGAAGATACAGACTGGAAATCCGTGTGAAGATAATGCTCCAGGTAGATTTTTCGGCTGTCTATGAAGTGGGTAAGGGAACGCTCAGACACACTCCCGATGGCTTTCATCTCACGTCCGACGACGGGGAGATTGACTATTCGACATCTCCTCTCGACAACTACTCCCTCTCTTGTGACATCTTCTGGTACGAGATGGGTGACATGATTTCAATCGGGGACGACAGAAGAATCTTCTATCTCTTCCCCGAGGACGGTCAGATGGTCGTGAGCAAGGCACGATTTGCAACCGAATCCTTCTACCGCAGGGCGAAGGAGAGGCTCACTAGCACATGATGTACCTTTGGGCTATAATATGAGTATGACAACATTATATCTGAGTGCGGGGGATTCTATAAACGAGGCCTTGTCCTCCGCTCCGGAAGGACCTCTCACCATAATCCTCTCCGAGGGAGTATGGAAGGAGAAGGTCACTGTTAACAGACCGGATGTAACCCTCATAAGCGAATGCGGTTCCACGATAAGCTGGTCCGACAGACACGGGGACGAGAGGGACGGCAGGGTTTTCAATACCGGCGACAGCGCAACGTTCACTGTTGCCGCTCCGTCATTCACGGCCATCGGCGTGACATTCGAGAATTCGTTTGACTATCCTCAAGCGTTCAAGTTCAACGAGGAGAACGAGGACGGAGTGAAGATGGATCTTCAGGCTGTTGCCCTCCGTACCGTATTCGGGGCGGAGAAGTCAATCTTCCGCTCCTGCACATTCCTCGGCTGGCAGGATACTCTCTATCTTGACTCCGGCATTGCATCCCTCGAGGACTGCACGATAGAGGGCTGCGTGGACTTCATCTTCGGAAGCAGTCCCGCTCTCTTCCAGGGCTGTGAGATAATATCACGTGCGAAGGGAATAATAGCGGCTCCGTCGACATACGAAAACGAGGAACTCGGATTCATATTCCATGACTGTGATTTCAAGAGGGAGAGCTGCGTCGTCGACGAAAGCGTCTCGCTTGCGCGACCGTGGTTCCCTGCGGGAAGCGTGAACCGCAGTCCCATGCTTCTTCTCATCGACTGTTCACTCGACGGTCACATAAGGAGCACCCTCTGGGACGATATGGGTACGAAGAAGCCCGGAGACAATGTTAAGACAGTGCATAAGGGTACTGATGCCCGTTTCTGGGTATCTTCCCAGGATAGAGAGGATATTTCTGGCGAAGAAGCCGACAGATACCTTTCAAAGATTTACTCCCGGCTCTAGATGAAGCCGAGAGCTCTCATGTACTCTGTGATTCCGAGTGCCGAGAATACTTCCTTCTTCAACAGGTAGAAGTTCGTGTTGAAGAGCTCGATGAGCATGTTGATAGTACTGTCGGAAGATGCAGTGGCGCCTGTTCCCGATGTGTACTCGATAGCTTCAGTGTTCACCTCTTCGCTCGAGAGCGAGAACTGCCTGAGGGCCCAGAGAGATGAGTCGCACTCCGCTTCGACCACGTCCTCTATATCATCAGGAAGGGCAGGGAAGAAGTCTATTCCGGTAACCTCTTCAACCTTATCGACAGTGACTGCGAAGTACGAGAGAGGCTCCGAGGAATTCTCTGCGGGAAGTATGAAGCCTATTGCCTTGATTACCGGATCCGTGTAGTCGAGAATCACCTTGTAGTAATACTTCGGAACTGCGACTTTGTTTTCTCCTATCGTCTCGTACGGTCCGTCCGTCAATACGGGGCCCGTCACGACATATATCTCCTCATCGGCGTATGCGATGCTTCTTACGGCACTTTCGAGGTCACTCCAGATTCCCGCATTGAATGCATGTTTCTGCGGGCACATGTTCGAGAGATAGAACGTGTCGTTCATGGCGTCCTCTGACCATCTGAAATCCGCGGCAGGAGCCATGTGGCCTCTGTCGTAGCCGCTCTTTTTATAGTCCTGGAGAGTTGCGGAACCTGTAGGAACTGACGGATCCTCGCGGAAGTTGTCGTCTCTTGCGGCCACCTGTGTCGACACCTCTTCCTTCGTCAGCGAGTATGCAACCCAGTACGGCACCTCGTACTCCTCACAGTATGAGAGCGTGTAGCCCGTGTGAGAGACAACGATCTCATCATCCGGGCCGACGGGGATCTCGAGGTTCTCTATATCTCCAGCGCGTGTTATGCCCTTTTCGCTTTCTGTCGGTGTTATGTAACAGAGGATGAGGAATATGACGACGAGGGAGACGGCGAGGAGGGCTATCTTAAGCCACGCCTTTCCCTTCTTCTTACTTTTCTTTTTTGCCATTTCTGCTGTCCTTCAAGGATTCAAACCCTTCACGGCGGGACGCCATGAAGGCTCTGAAGAGCTTTCTCAGAATCTTCTTCTCTTTGTCAGTAAGGGAAAGAAGCTCACTATTGAATAAATCAAGTCGCTCGAGAATTACAAGAGGAATGCGGAAAACATTTTCCTCCTTCACGCTCGAGAGAACCCTGTAGATTACGGAAACAAGGATTTCCCTTTCCTCCTTCGTCGTCGAGGAGAGGAAACTCCTCATCGAAGCCGAATGGAGTCTGCTGAAGATGGAAACATCCTTTTCGAAGACGAAAGTCTCCCTCTTCGTACACCATGTGAGGGCGTCGTGCTGCATTATCCCGATACTGTCGGATCTGACGACCTTCGCTTTTTCGGAGGTGTTGAAGAGCATGCCGATGACGGATGATGAGGGAACGAAGCTTTCTGTCTTCTCGAGTACTTCCTTCCATCTCGGAGAAACTGTCAGTGAGGAGGCAAGCCCCGGGGCGTCGAAAGAATATATTGTTTCAATACGGCTGAATAGGTCGTCACCGGCCTTGAGTGACGAATAGAGTGCGAGCGTTCCGCCCTTGCTGTGGCCGGCGAGAACGAGGGAGTTGTACTCCCTTCCGTACTCCTCCAGGAATTCAAGTGCCTTTCTCTCGGAAGGTATCTCGTCTTCGAAGCCGAGATTGAGATCCTCCTTCCAGCCTGTTATCGACTCGTCGGTGCCGCGGAAGATGACGTAGCCTCTGCCGTCGCCGGTGGAGAGTATGTATGCGGCGAACTGTTCCTCCTTCTCTTCCTCCTCGGAGGAAAGCGAGAAGGAGAAGTGATCGACCCTGAACGATGAAAAGCGTTTCGATCCCGCTACCTTCTCCCAGAGACGGTAGCGTGTCGTCTCAAAGCCCTTCGTGAGTTCCACTGGAACGGGGCAGAGAACGGGATAGAGGGCGGGAAGTGTCTTTCCTTCCCCGTAGCCCTCCTCGTCCTCGAATCTCTGGTAGATGAGGACGGAGAGAATCAGGGCATCGACTTCGTTGAACGGCAGGACTGAGAAGTCTTTGTCTCCTCTCCAGTCCATGTTCTCAATCAGGCTTCTCTTCATCTCTCTTCCTTCTCCTCTTCGTTACCGCTTCCAGTATAAAGATAATCAGAAAAAGGACGGAAAGTGTAGCGGGAAGAGAGGCAGAATATTGAGAAGATTCCGTGTAGAAGAGCGGGGCCCCCGAGAGTGTGGCGCCTTTTGTCGCGACGCCGCACACGGAAAAGATATTGTTGGCCCAGTGCATTGCCCAGAGAGCGGTGTAGGAACCGCTGTAAAGGCCGAGAAGGGATGAGAGAAAACCCCAGAGAAAGTAGGTGAGTATAGGGATGAGGGGAGAGGGGGAGAGTGCCACTTCCGCATTCATGAGATGGGGAAGAGTGAAGAAGATGCCGCAGAGAATGGCGAGCACCGGCTTCTCCCATATCTTCAGCTTTCTTCCGTCCGGTGCACAGATTTTCTCCGGAAGAGCCCTGAATACCGCTTCCTCCGTAAGTGTCTGGAAAAGGAAGAGAAAGAGGGAGAGTAAAAGAAAGAATATCTTATCTCTTGCACTGTCCTCTGTATTCAGAACGATGTTCTCTCCTGATATTATCTCCGAGAGAGTATAGACGATTATCGTGATGGCGGCTGCCGTCAGAAACCTCTTCACGTCAATGCCGCTATCACAAATGAGGGAGAGAACACTGCTCTGGAATAGGTTCCTCAAGGAAAAGGAGAGTGTGATGAGCATCACGGCGTGCGGCACGAACGTGCGGATGAAGACTCCCGCCTTTTCGTCCCTGAAGAACGGGATGCGATAGAGAAGGGCCGAAAGAAAACCTCCGGCGAAGAACCACATGAGAAGTGTGAGGATGAGAACCAGAGTGTATGTGATTCTCATCCTCTCTTTATCACTCAAGACCTTCAACGGCTTTCCTCATTCTCTCGAGGGCGCTCTTTATTTCACCGAGGTTCGTTCCGAAGTTGAAGCGTACAAAGTTTTTGAACTGCTTTCCGAACCATGTTCCGTCGTTCATTGCAACGTCTGCTTCTACTCCGAAGAAGCGTGAGAGAACACCGCCGCCTTCTCCGCCCTTATAGCGTTCGGGGTCGGAGAGGACCTTCTTCTCGATCCTGTCATAGACAGCCGAGCAGTCGAGGAACGTGACGAAGGAAGATCCTCCCTTCACCTTTTTTATTCCGCACTCGTGCTCCTCGAAATATGATTCGATGTAGTCGGCATTCATCCTGAGGTAAGCGCAGAGCTCCCTGTTGTAGGCGTCGCACTCAGTGTATGCCGTTCTCATCATCTCGCCGATGAAGTAACCCGGCTCGTCAAGCCAGAGTGCCTTCTGCTTTGCCTTCCATTTCTTCATCATCTCCTCATCTGAGAAGATTGCGAATGCCGAATGCTCTCCTGCGAGATTGAATGTCTTCGAGGGAGCCATGAATGTTATTGTCTTCGCTCCGACTTTCTCGTTGGCCTTTCCCATCGGGATGTGGTGGAAACCGGGATGAACGAGGTCTGCGTGAATCTCGTCGCTGAGTACTGGGATATTGTACTTCTTTCCGATGGAGAGGACTCTCCCAAGCTGCTCCTCCGTGAAGACGATTCCGGTGGGGTTATGGGGCGAGCAGAAGAGAATCATGCTGGCGGTGGCCGCCTTCTCTTCGAGCTTATCGAGGTCGAGTGAGAACGATGAGCCGTCGTAGTCGAGTTCGAGTTCATCCATCACTCTTCCCGAGAGGGAGCAGAGCTCTCTGAAAGGTCTGTATGTCGGGGAGGGGACTATTATCCTGTCGCCGGGAGAGGTGAAGCAGTCGATTGCGAGTCCTATGCCGTGGAGAAGTCCCATCGAGAATGCTATCGTCTTCTCGCTGCACTTCCACTCGTGCTTTCTTTCCAGCCATGCGGAGAATACTTTCTCGAGGTCGTTGAATGCGGGGTAGCCGAAGACTCCGCTCCTTGCCACTTCTTCTGCCTTCTTCAGTATTTCGGGAGCGCAGAAGAAATCCATATCTGCAACCCAGAACGGGCGTGCGTTTTCATTCGAGGCGATGGATGCTATTGCACCCCTGTTCCATTTGACGCTGTTGGTCACTGTCCTGTCGGGAGATTTATCGAATTGAGTCATGTTGTGTCCTTCTGTCACATAGTAGAACTTTGTCCCGCCTCTGTCCAACAGAAGTCGTTTCTGACACGATCTCTGCTTTCTTTGTCATCTCTCGCTCTCCGGAGTTGACGGCTTCGTTTTCTGGGTTATATTGACTGTATGTCTTACGGGGGAGGAAGAGACATATATATCCCACTCCGGTTCTTTTCTCCCCTGTGTTTTCCTTCACTCTCACGTCTTGTCTGTCTTCTGACTCAGAAGGTAATCGAAGAACTTTCTCCGTATTGCGGCAGCCTCCCTCTGCCTAATCGGAACCCTTATGCCGCTGTGGAGGACGAAGAACGTCCCGTCCAGGCTCTCTATCTCGTCCATGTTGACGAGATAGCTCTTGTGAGAGCGGAGGAACCTCGTGTCGTGCATCTTCATCTCGATGTCGTCGAGCCTGATTATTACCTTCACCACGGCCCCGTCCTTCTTGTATATGCTGACGGTGCGTCCCGAACTTTCAGCGTACATTATGTCCCTGTATGATACGCTCACCTTCGCCCTGTTCGATATTACCCTCAGTTCCTTCGGAGTATGGTGAGAGAGCACCCTGTCGAGCACGGCGCCGAGCTTCTCTTCGTGAAGGGGCTTCAGGAGGTATGCCGAAGCGTTGACATCGTAGCTCTCGACTGCATGGTCGCGTGAGAGAGTGAGAAAAATGATCGGGACTGAAAGGCCCTTCTCGCGTATCTTCCTCGCGCCGTCCATGCCGCTGACGCCGCACCTGAGGAGAACGTCGAGGAAGATGATGTCCATATCATCCGCTTCGTCCACGAGAGTGAGGGTGTTGTCGAAGAAATAGAGGAAGAAGTCCGAGGGCGGTATCTTCCTCTTCAGGAAATAAGATGTCAGTGCGTTCTCGATTCTCTGACGATCCGGGGTGCTGTCTTCAAGGATGCCGATCTTCATGGTGTGATTATCGCATCCGGAGGCTCTATGTATGAACGGCTTTTTCTGTCGTTTTTGACAGTTGTACCCTTTTTTATGCCATCAGCGTTATATTGGCAGAGCTCCGTGATGATGGCAGAAGTCCTCTTTCAGTCTGTTTGCCAACAAAGTTATGCTCCAGTGATTCATAGCACACTCATGGATGTAAAATGCCCTTTCTTCG
>CAZGNN010000022.1:0-13204 GCA_964527335.1 uncultured Spirochaetaceae bacterium
ATCGGATCCGGTGATTATGATCCCCGGAACGGAGATGTCGTATGGTGTGTTTTCGACAGGGATGAAAATACAGATGAAATGCTGGAAAAAGCCAGAAAGAAGGCTGCTGAAGACAACCTCAAAATTGCATTCTCCAATCCTTCCTTCGAGCTCTGGTTTCTTCTGCATTTCTGCCAGCAGACTGCCGAACTCAGAGACTGCAGTGACGTGATACATCATCTGAGAAGTAAGGGACGCATTGAAAATTATGAGAAGAACAGGGACTATTTCGATTTCCTTCTTCCTTATATGGACAAGGCTGTGGAAAGAGCTGAAAAAAGGCTGAAGGAGCTTGAAAAGGAGAAGATCAGGATTGTCTCGCGTGCCAGCAATCCTGCAACCAGTGTATCTGAGCTTGTGACGTTCCTGCGGGGCCGGTGATTCTTCCGTGCACAGATGCTCTTCTCTGTGTTAAGCTGAGGCAATGAGAAGAATCATCATCCTTTTGCTTTCTGTTCTTGTCCTTGCCGTCTCGTGTTCGACGACGGCAGTTGTCCGGGATGTCCATTCGCCCGTACTTGAGGAATATCTGTCGTCTCCCTTTGAGATGGCCACAGTCTATGCAAAGGGACAGAAGGAAAACGGAAAGCCCGAGAAGATACACATCTCCTGGAAGGGGGAGGAAGGAAAGAAGTACACATTCCTCCTGAGTACGGATGAAGATTTCTCCTCGTACCGTGAATACCTTTCTGATACGAACAGCATCGACCTCGAGAATCTTTTCATAGGGACAACCTATTACTGGAGGGTTGAAGGAACTTCCGAGTCAGGTTCCTTCCGCGTCTCCGCTCATGCCCCGAGGGTAATCGACGTCGACGGTGTGACGAACTTCCGTGACGTTGGCGGATGGAATGACAGTATAAGGCAGGGGCTTCTCTACCGCTCTGCAAGGCTCAGCGAAAACAGGACAGGAGAGCCTCTCATCACAGAGAAGGGCAGAAAGACCTTTTTGGAGGAACTCGGGATAAGGACCGAAGTCGACCTCAGGGACACGAAGGACAACGAGTACGGCTCCCTTTCGTCTTCCGCCGCGGGAGAAGGGGTGAAGTACATACACTATCCGATGAAGAGCGGAGGAAACTGCCTCCTTCTCAATATTGGTGTGCTTCCGGGACTCTTTGAAATCCTGGCGGATGAGAGTAACTATCCTCTTGTCTATCACTGTTCGATAGGATGCGACAGAACGGGGGTGGTCAGTTTCCTTGTAAACGGATTACTCGGCGTCAGCGAAGAGAATCTCTACAGAGACTATCTCGTCTCGAATTTCGCTCTTGTGAAGGTCATGAGGACCCCAAGTGCCATCGACGATTATATTGACTATATGGAGAGGTATTCCGGAGAGACGCTCTCCGAGCGTATCGAAGCCTTTCTTCTTGATGCCGGCGTAGAGGCGGAAGATATCTCGGCATTCAGAGAAATCATGCTTGAGAACTGAGCTCCGTTATTATTGTTCTTACAGCTCTGACTGCTTCGGAAAGAGGAAGACAATCGAACGGCGGAAGATGAACGAAGAGGGCCTTTCTGCCTTTCGAGAGCGAATGGTAGTAGATGTTGTTGCAGACATAGCGCCCGGGATCCGTCGAGACGGCGCTTTTGGCTCCTTCTCTTTCGAGGACGCTGACTATTCTCTCCGTATCGAACGGGGTTGCGAGAACGTCCTCTCCGTCTTCGATGATCTTCTCTCCGGAGAACAGGATGCCGGCATTGTCTGCCGCCTTTGCATTCTTCTCGTTATATGCGTACTTCTCGACTGTTATTCTGTCCCTCGAAGAAGCAAGCCCCAGATGAAGGTATATCTCCGCGTCAGTGTTCCCGATTACTTCTGCACATCTGTCGTAGACGACGGGAAGAACGGATGCTTCGATTCCTTCTTCCTTCTCAAGTGCCCTGACGACGCTTTCTGTCGGATTCATGCTGTTGTCTCCGAATACCTCGAAGCCCGTGAGTACGATTTTCTTCATGCTGTGATTATACGTTCATGTTAACGAAAACTGAAGATGTGTGTTATTCTACGCTCATGAAAGACGGTTTTGTAAAAGTCGGAGCCGTGTCTCCCTCTCTCAGGGTCGGCAATCCGGAATATAACGCGAAGGAAATAATCAGATTCATAGATAAGGCAAAGAAAGAGGGTATCAAGGTCCTCGTTTTCCCCGAGATGTCCGTCACGGGATACACATGCGGTGATCTCTTCTTCCAGAGAAGTCTCCTCGAGAGTGCAGAGAGTGCCCTCTCATCCATCGTCGGCGCCACAGAAGGAAGCGACACTCTCGTCTTTGTCGGCTATCCTCTTTCCTATGGCGGAAAGCTCTACAACACTGCTGCCGCCATCCAGAACGGAAAGGTCCTTGCCTTCATCGCGAAGAAGAATCTCCCGACATACGGAGAGTTCTACGAGACAAGGTGGTTCACCCCCTGTCCGGAGGAGAACATCGTTCTCGATACACCGTGGGGCCTTGTCAGGTTCGGCAACAGGATCATCCTTGATGCATCATGTCCTCTGTCTCTCAGAATAGGGGCCGAGATATGTGAGGATTTATGGGTTGCAGACCCGCCGTCAACGCACCTCGCTCTTGCGGGAGCGACGCTCATCGTCAATCTCAGCGCCTCGGATGAGCTTGTCGGCAAGGAGGAGTACCGCAGGAACCTCGTCATGGACCAGAGTGCGAGAACCCTCTCTGCGTACATCTACTCAGATGCATCGGAAGGTGAGTCGACGACCGATATGGTTTTCACGGGAGCCGACATCATCGCCGAGAACGGTACTGTGCTGGCTTCACGCTCCTACAGCCTCGGTGAGATTCTCGTAAGCGAAATCGATACGGACAGACTCGAGAGCGAGAGAACAAAGAGAAACACGTTCCCGCTTCTTGACAGCGGCTATGATTATATTCCGGTTTCCTTCAACGAGACGGAAACGGAGCTTACACGTTTCGTGGATCCCCATCCCTTCGTTCCCGAGGACGGGGAGTCAAGGCTCAAAAGGTGCGAGAAGGTTCTGACACTGCAGTCACTCGGTCTCAAGAGAAGAATCGAGCACACACACTCTTCAAAGTGCGTCATCGGCCTCTCCGGCGGACTTGACAGCACTCTTGCCCTCCTTGTCACAGTGAAGGCCTTCGACAGCCTCCACCTCGACAGGAAGAACATCCTCGCCGTCACGATGCCATGCTTCGGAACGACGAAGAGAACGAAGAGCAACGCCGAAAAGCTTGCCCTCTCCCTCGGAACCGACTTCCTTACCGTGGACATCACCGAATCTGTGAAGTGCCACTTCCGGGATATCGGGCAGAGCCTCGACGATTACTCCGTCACGTACGAGAACGGACAGGCGAGGGAGAGAACGCAGGTTCTCATGGACACGGCAAATAAAAACGGTGCCCTCGTCGTCGGAACGGGAGACCTCTCCGAGCTTGCATTGGGTTGGGCGACCTACAACGGTGACCACATGTCGATGTACGGCGTCAATGCGGGAGTTCCGAAGACGCTCGTGAGGAATCTTGTCTCGTACTATGCCGACTATGAATGTGATGATGAGTGCCGTGCTGTTCTCTACGACATTCTTGACACTCCCGTATCTCCCGAGCTCATTCCGGGAAAGGACGGCGGAATCGATCAGGTCACTGAAGATATCGTGGGACCGTACGAGCTCCACGACTTCTTCCTCTACTCCATTGTCAGACAGTCATTCGGCGCGGGTAAGACATACCGTCTTGCGCTTTATGCCTTCAACGGTGTCTACGATGAAGATACGGTCTACAAGTGGCTGAAGACATTCATCCGACGGTTCTTCTCGCAGCAGTTCAAGCGCAGCTGTCTTCCCGACGGCCCGAAGGTCGGAGCTGTCACGCTCTCCCCGCGCTCGGACTGGAGAATGCCATCCGATGCCGATTCCCGTATCTGGCTTGAGGAACTCGATAGGAAATATGAAGAACAAAAACAGGGAAAACAATAAGTTAACACTTGTCTGTAACTTTTTTTCCGTATAAATTGTTTAACGTAATGCAGAGTTGGAAAATCAACACTTCCCGCTCTGCGGATCCGGCTCCTATGCCGGAAGGAATTTGACAATGAAAAGAAAGGCTATAATCATACTCTGTCTCATGGTTCTTCTGGGATCATCCCTCTTTGCATCATTCATGCAGATCGGACCGACATACAGCATAAACTTCCCCATCGATACGGAGAGCGACACTCCCGTTGACTTCAAGGGACTTGACTGGGGTAAGTTCAGGCTCGGCGCGGATCTGAGATTCAACATCGGCTATCTGACGCTCGAGGAGGAGGCAAAGGCATCGTTCTCCGAACAGCTTCTTCTTGATTCCTTCGATGTCTTTTCATCGGTCAATCTCAAGGTGAAGTTCTTCTTCATGGAATTCTTCGTCGGCGGAGGACTGAAGGTCGCTGCAACGAAGTATGAGGCCGGCTGGCTCTATAACGGTGCAGTCCCGAACGAATTCGCGGACGTCGTGAAGAGTGCGACTCTCTTCTACAAGGGTGCATTCGATATCAACATGGGACGTGTTTCACTCTCATTCAGCGCGATGTTCCCGACAAGCCAGTCAATCAATACACTTTCCGAGGTTCAGTCTGTATCGGTTCTGGATGCACTCAAGCCGTCCCTGAAGGATACAACTGTCTCCGTCGGACTCCTCGTGAACATTTTCTGAGACTGCGATGGCTGAAAAGAACGTCTCCCTCCTCAAAGGACTTCTGACTGTCACTGTTGTGGCAGTCATTGTCTTCTTCGTGATCTTCTTTTTCTTTCCCGATACCTCCTACAAGTACTTCGGTACCGCTTTCGACAGCTCGAAGGCCGTGGAGAATATCTTCGCTTCCGTCATCTACAGGGCAGACTACATGACAGAGGAGGAGACCGAGAAGGTATCCGAGTATCTGTCGTCAGTTGACGGCAGGGCATTCCTGAAGAGCTTCGCGTCCGCAGTCACGGACGGAACGGAGGCCCTCAGGAATTTCACGTCATCCGACAGCTTCGAAAACTTCCGTGAGACGATGAGCGAATGCCTCAGTCCGGAATCTCTCAAGAAGCTCTCCGATACGATCAACAGTACGGCTTCGTCTCTACTCAAGTAGTCAGTTACATTTTCCTTTCCCTTCTTTTTCGGCTATACTGTCCACGGAGACGTAATATATGGACGGTGAGCTTTTCAGTTCTGCAGATCTTGATCAGGAATTAATCGAAAAGGAAAACAGGAAGAAGGAAAGGGAGCGCCTTGCCCTTCTTGAGAAGAAGGAGGAGGCGAAGAAGAAGGAGAAAGAGGAGGCGAAGGAGAGTGTCACTCTCGACAAGACTCTATATCTTCTTGACGGCTACTCCATAATCTACAAGAGCTACTATGCCTTCATAAGCCGTCCTCTTACAGATAAGAACGGCAACAACATATCGGCCTACTACGGCTTCTTCCAGACACTCTTCCATATCCTCAAGGACAACCGTATGGACGGCCTCGCAATAACCATGGACGAGAGAGAGCCGACATTCCGCCACCTGATGTATCCCGAATACAAGGCTAACCGTGACAAGGCCCCCGATGATCTTCATAAGAGCGTGGAGCCCATAAAGGCGACACTGAAGAAGATGCACATTCCTGTACTCTCGAAGAGCGGATACGAGGCTGATGATGTCATGGCGTCCGTCAGCAGGAAGGCCGCAGAATATGGCTGGAAGACCGTCATCGTCACAGGCGACAAGGACCTCTGCCAGCTTGTGAGCGACACTGTCTCGATTCTCAGACCCCCGAAGGCAAAGGGCGAGAGCAAGTACACGATGATGGACCGCAGCGGCGTCAAGGAGGCCTACGGAGTATACCCGGAACAGATAGTCGACTTTCTTTCCCTCCTCGGGGACAGTGCGGACAATGTTCCCGGTGTCAGCGGAATCGGGGAGAAGACGGCAAGGAGACTTCTTGAGGAATATGTCTCGATAGAGGGTATCTACCGTCACCTTGATGATCTCAAGCCGTCGGAGAGAAAGAATCTTACAGAGGACAGGGAGAGCCTCGAACTCTCGCGTAAGCTTGTTGTCCTGAGCTACGATGCCGTTCCCGACGACTTCGACATCAATGCCCTCAGTGCCTCGAACTTCACGCCGGGTGAGGCTTCTTCCGATTTCGAGAACCTCAACCTGAGGTCTCTTGTCGTGAGGGCCGGAAAGAAGAGCACGGCGGGCGAAGAGGAAGAGAGAGAGGAGACCGGAGACGAGGAGAAGAGCGAGCCTCTTCTCTCTGATAAGGAGAAATACCTTCTCGAGAAGGGAAAGTACAGCATCCTCCAGAGTAAGGATGAGGTGATGAAGGACTGGGAGAGAATCTCCTCCTTCAAGGGTGGAGTCGTCTCTCTCTATCTTCTCAGCGAGGACTGGGTTCCCTCATCCCCGATACTCGGCTTTGCATACTCTCCCGAGCCTCTCAGTGCCACTTACGTTCCGGTGGGAAAGGACGGAATAACGGAAGAGGAGATGAATGAAATCTTCTCGTCGTTCCTTCCGACGGGCAGAATAAAGGTTACCGCACATTCCTCGAAGAGCATCATTTCGATACTGGAAGAGAGGGGAATCGGGTGTGTCATCGAGGACGATACGATGATCGGCAGCTGGCTCATATCGTCAAACGACGCAGTCTACAGCCTTGACGTGCTCTGCGGCAAATACTTCTCCACGACGCTTCTCTCTGCACAGGATGTCACTAACGGGGGAAGGTTCTGTGATGTCGATACGGCCCTCATTGCCCGCTACTGTTCTCTTCGTGCCGACTATACATCGAGACTGGGAAGAGTCGTCTCGAGGCGTATCCACGAGAAGGGGCTTGAAGATATCTACAGGAACATGGAGCTTCCTCTTGTCAGAGTCCTTGCAGACATGGAAAGGGAGGGGATATACCTTTCCCTGGAGAAGATGGATGAACTCAAGAACAAAGCAGACAGCAGGGTAAGGGAACTCGAGGAGTCAATCTATCTTCTTGCCGGATACACATTCAACATAAATTCTACAATGCAGCTCTCGAAGCTCCTCTACGAAGAGAGGGGACTTGAAAAGGGGAAGAAGACCCAGCGCGGCTATTCGACTGACACGGCGACGCTCGAGGGCCTGAAGTCCAGCGGCGACCCGATAATCGCGCTCCTTCTCGAATACAGACAGCTCTCGAAGCTCAAGAGCACGTACATAGACGTTCTCCCGACACTGAGAGACGGAAACGGAAGAGTCCACACCACATTCCTCCAGACGGGAACTGCGACGGGAAGGCTCTCTTCCAGGAGCCCCAACCTCCAGAACATACCGGTGAGGACTGACGAGGGAAGACTCATACGTTCCGCATTCGTTCCTGGAGAGGGGAAGATATTCATCAGTGCCGACTACTCCCAGATCGAGCTCGTGGTGCTTTCATGGCTCAGCGGTGACAGAAGTCTCCAGGAGGCATTCCTCTCGGGAGAGGATGTCCACAGGTACACGGCTGCGATGATCTTCAACAAGAAGAGCGAGGATGTGACATCGGCCGAAAGAAGGGTTGCAAAGACAATCAACTTCGGCATCATGTACGGAATGTCGGCATTCCGTCTCTCGAACGAGCTCGAGATAACACGGCATGAGGCCGCAGACTTCATCACGCGCTACTTCGAACGCTACAGTTCGGTGCAGGACTTCGTCTCCGCCACCGTGAAGGACGCCGAGGAGAAGGGATACGTCAGAACGCACTGGGGCCACGTCAGGGAGATTCTCGGCATCAACAGCCGCAACAAGACCGAGAAGGCGGCGGCAGAGAGAACGGCGGTCAACACCGTCATCCAGGGAACTGCCGCGGAGATAATGAAAAAGGCAATGCTCAGTGTCACGGAGGAGATGAAGAAGAGGAATCTGAAGTCCAGGCTTCTCCTCCAGGTGCACGACGAGCTCATATTCGAGGTCCCCGAAGAGGAGGCTGACGAGATGGAAACGATGATACGGGAAAAGATGGAAGGAGCAGCCTCGCTTCCGGTACCTCTGAAGGTATCTGTCGAGAGGGGACACTCCTGGGGAGATATGCACGCTTGATAGTAGGACTTACAGGAAAAAGCTGCAGCGGTAAGGATACCGTTGCATCCCTTCTCGACGACAGGTTCGTCGTGATAGATGAAGATAAGCTCGGGCACAGAGCGCTCGAGAGCAATACGGATAAGATCCGGGAGGCATTCGGGGGCGCAGTCATCTCGGACGGCGCCGTCGACAGAAAGAAGCTGGGGCCTCTTGTCTTCTCCTCGCCGGAGAAACTCGAGCTCCTCAATTCGATATCCCATCCATGGATGGTGGAGGAGACACTGAGAGAGTGCCGGGAGATAGAAAAGAAAGGAAAGATTGCAGTCATCAACGCCGCAATCCTCGAGAAGATGGGCTTTGTGAAGTACTGCGACGAGATAGTCTTCGTTCTCTCTCCCTATGAAAAGAGGCTCGAGAGGGCCCTGAAGCGTGACGGGGTGACCGAGGAGAACTTCAGGCGCCGCAGCGAGAGCCAGAAGGAGATAGGCTCGACGCTCTTTTCCTCAGGGAAGAAGGTCGTGACCATCATAAATGACAAAGAGAGGGAAGAGCTTTCTCGACAAGTCGCCTCTTACTGTGCTAGTATTAAACGAGCGAGGGTACAATGAGCAGAAAATCCAGTGTTATCGTTCTCAGTGCAACTGTTGTACTTACATTATTCATTGCCGTCACGGCATATTTCTACAATCCGCAGAGAGGAAATGCGGTTTACTCCGCTGAAGTGAAGAGTGAGGCTGAAAAAAGACAGGGCCAGTCCCTCGTCTCCGTCACAGAGCCTCTTGATACCGATCTTGCATCAAGACAGAACGACGACAAGATTGCCGACAGAGTCGCCGCAAAGCTTACCGAGGATGATTCCTTCATGACGGCTGTCGGTGACAGAAGCGTCGAGTATGTCGACTCGAAGATGGGCGATATCGAATCAAAGTATGCCTCCTCGACTGACGAGAAGATTTCATCTGCTGCAGAAAGCGTCAGAAGCGACATAAAGAGCGCCGACGAGATAGCTTCCGACCTTCTTGAAAACGAGGCTTTCATGAGTGCACTCGAGAGTGCGGTAAAGGAAAAGATGGGAGAGGAGTATGATGCTGAGGCACTTGCTTCTTCCATCGTCTCCTCCGAAGCTTTCAAATCAGCTCTCAGCAAAATGATTGAAGAGGAGAAAGCCGATTCCGTTCCGCTTCCTTCATTCTCGTCTTCATCCAATGCTGACTACAGTGAAAGCGAGTACAGGGATGCAAGAAGCACCGAGAGAAGCGACGAAATATCGAGAGTTCTCTCGTTCCTCGGCTACTGATGCCGCTTCAATAACGATTATGTTCCCGGGATTCCCGGGAATTTTTATATCCGAGCCCTGGCTCAGTCGGGGTAGTGTCTTGTCTCCCCGTCGGGAGTTGCTATTGTCCAGATGCCGTTATCGAGGCTTCTGAGGTAGCAGTTCGAAAGGGGAACCTTCCCGCCTCCCTCCGGCAGGTCTATCGTATAGACGGGCATTCCGAGCCCCGAGAGCTCCACTCTCATCTTCTCTTCAAGCTTGAGTCCTTCGCTTACGGGAACTCTCAGGTGTCCTGTTCCCTTCACAAGGTCTCCCTGGAAGAGGTAGTAGGGCTTTATCCTGTTCATCAGGAGTTTTTCACTGAGCTCTGCCTGCACTTCCACCGTGTCATTCACTCCCTTGAGGAGCACTGTCTGGTTCATCATGGGGATTCCGAGCTTCACGAAGCCCTTTATCGCCTCTTCGGCCTTCTGTGTTATCTCTTCCGGGTGATTGAACTGTGTCATGAGATAGAACGGTGCACCGTGACTGTTCTTCTCTATGACAGCGAAAAGAGACGGTGTGAAACGCCCGGGATTACTCACGAGCGCACGTGTGCATAAGCGGTAGATCACATCCTCCCTTGCCGTTTTGAGAGAGGACAGAAGATAGTCGAGTCTTTCGTCGGAGAGTGTGAACATGTCGCCTCCGGTGAGAAGAACTTCCTTTATCTCGCTGTGTTCTTTCAGAAATGATGCCACTTCATCGATGTCCCTGTCCGAGCAGGGACCGACCATGCTTCCCGCAAAGCGTCGTCTGAAGCAGTGGCGGCAGTAGCTGAAGCAGCTGTCGGTTACGAGAAATGCCGCACGGTTATGGTAGCGGCGTACGAATCTGGCTGTTACGGAGTATTCCTTTTCCTTCTGCGGGTCGAGGGTTCCGCACGTGTCCTCGTTCTCCTCGGCAGACGGCACGAACTGGCGCCTTATTGCGGGAATGCCCAGGAGCGGGATTATGTTATCGGAGATGAGAAGAGGCAGTGTATTGGGGCCTTTTTCGTTCCATCTTCTTTCATTTTCAGTAAGATCTATAAGTTTTCCGAGTTCTTCAAGTGTAGTTACAGTCACCCGTCTGTTGTACTCTTTTAACCCCTTTTTAACAATATTTATTGCTGTAATGTTTTCCGAACGGTCTTATAATTAGACGTAATCGGAGTTTTTTTATGACAGACAATTCCAGGAAACTTAAACTTGACTATAAGCGTACCTGCCTCATCGGGTTCGCTTTCTTCGGCATCCTGCTTCTCTGGCAGGTCTACGACTCGTGGTGTCCGACATTCCTTACGGACATCTTCGCACGCCACATGTACGGTCAGTCATCGGCAGAGCTCAAGGCTGCGGGAAACAGCGAGCACATCCTCAACGTGCAGTGGCTCGTCGGAATCATCATGGCATGCGACAACCTCGCAGCCCTCATCCTTCTTCCTATCTTCGGCCGTCTCTCGGACAGGACCAAGACTCCGATTGGAAAGAGAATGCCCTACATTCTCGTGGGTACATTCGTTTCTGCAATAGTGTTCCCGTTCATTCCGCTTTTCTTCCATTACAACAACATCGTCGGAATGGTTGTCTCGATGGCACTCGTCCTCATCTTCATGATGATGTACCGTAACCCCGCCGTCGCCCTCATGCCGGATATTACCCCCAAGCCCTTAAGGGCAAAGGCAAACGGCATCATCAACATCATGGGCTACCTCGGAGGTGCCGCCGCAACTGTTCTCGGAATCTTTCTCAAGCTTTCATCCTACATCAACGTCGCCGACGAGGCGAGAAAGATGTACATCATCGAAATTCCGTTCGTGATAGCATCGGTTCTCATGGTGATTTCGGCTCTCGTTCTCTTCTTCACCATCAGGGAAAACGAGATCGAGGAGGAGATGAAGGATGAGATGGAGGAAGGCGAGAAGCTTGCCGCCATCGAAAACCCCGTTGACGATTCCAGACCCATGACTCCGGCAAACAGGAAGATGCTCTTTGCAATCCTTGCCGCAGAGTTCTTCTGGTTCATGGCCGACAACGCCATCGGAACATATATCGGAAACTATGTCATCTACTATCTCAACAGTGTCTCCAGCGCGACGATGATTCTCACGATAATCGGAGGTCTTGCCTCCGTCATCGGCTTCGCGACTGCAGGCTCAATCGCCGACAGAATCGGCAGGAAGTGGACTATAAGCAGCGGTCTCTGCATCACGCTCATCGGCTACATCATCATGTCGTTCGTAGGACCTTCGGGAAAGGTCACCGGCGCCAACGGCGAGTATTCGTTCCCCGTCATGCTTTATGTGGTGTGGGTAATCAAGGGCTTCGGAATGTCGCTTGTTCACAACTGCTCGTTCCCGATGATAGTCGAGCTCTGTTCCTCGAAGAAAATCGGCCAGTTCACGGGCTACTACTATGCAGCAAGCATGGCTGCCCAGACCGTAACTCCTGTCCTTCTGGGACTTCTGTTGACTCATCTCTCCCTCTGGGGAATCCTCCCCGTCTACTCGGGAGTCCTCCTCTGTGTATCATTCGTGGTGTTCACTCTTCTTGTGAAGAACATCAGGGCCGAGAAGGTTCAGAATGCAAAGGGCCTTGAGGCTATCGGAGGTGATGACTGATGGCAACTCCCCATAACTCTGCAGAAAAGGGCGATATAGCAGAACGCATCCTGCTCCCCGGCGACCCCCTGAGGGCAAAGCACATCGCTGAAACCTACTTCGAGAACCCTGTTCTCTATAACCAGACGAGGGGAATGCTCGGCTACACAGGTTACTGGAAGGGAAAGAGGGTTTCCGTACAGGGAACGGGAATGGGAATGCCGTCGTTCTCGATCTACGCAAACGAACTCATCGACGTCTACGGCTGTACCCGTCTTATCCGCGTCGGCACATGCGGCACGAACTCACCGAAGCTTAATGTGCGCGACGTATTCATCGCACAGGCTGCAGCAACCGACAACGCCATGAACAGTGACCGCTTCGGCCTCACGTTCCACTATGCACCCGTTCCGTCATTCTCTCTCATGAAGACCGCTTACGATATTGCACTGTCTAAAGGCGTGAAGGTCACAGTCGGGGAGTGCTTCTCTTCCGACGCCTTCTATGACGAGAAACACTCCGAGAAGATGGAGAAGATGCACAGGCTCGGCATAATGGCCGAGGAGATGGAGAGCGCCGAGCTCTACACTCTCGGGGCTCTCAAGAGTGTCGACACACTTGCCGTCTTCACTGTCAGCGACAACATCATCACAGGTGAGGCTGCATCTCCCGAAGAGCGGCAGAAGAGCTTCAACACGATGATCGAAATCGCACTCGATACTCTCATTTCCGAATGAGGCAAAGAGAAAGCCCTCGGCACGGCCGGGGGCTTCTTCTTCAGTGAAGGACTCTCAAATCAGTCATTGACTCTTTCAAGATATTCCTTGGTCTCGGTGTTGACTCTGACCTTCTCACCCTGCTTGATGAAGCCGGGGACTCTGATCTTGAGACCTGTCTCGAGGACTGCGTCCTTTGTGACACCCTGGACTGTATCTCCGCGTGCAGCGTCTTCAGTCTCGGTTACGACATAGACGACCTTGCTCGGAACCTGGATGTCGAGAACCTGGTCTTCCCAGAGTGTGAGGCGGTATGTCTCGCCGTCCTTCATGATGTATTCATAGTCAGGGAAGTTCTTCATCGGAATTTCGATCTGCTCATAGTTGTCAACATTCATGAATGAGAAGTTTTCGCCGTCGTTGTAAAGATACTGGAATGTTCTGTCTTCAATCGTGATGTCGTCAACGTTATCCTGTGACTTGATTGTCTCGGAGAGTGTCTGGCCTGTAGCCGGGCTCTTGAGCTT
>CAZGNN010000023.1:0-12499 GCA_964527335.1 uncultured Spirochaetaceae bacterium
ACGAACAGGATATCCATGAAGATGTTCGACGTCGAGGAGATTGCAAGGAACACGAAGGGGGTTCTGCTGTCTCCGAATGCCGAGAAGATTCCCGTCGAGACGTTATACAAAAAGAGGAAGGGAAGACCCCAGATGTAGATGTTGAGGTAGAGGGCCGAGTCCGTGTAGATGTTCTCCGGTGTGTTTATGAGGGACAGGAGTCCGTCCATCGAGACAAGTCCGATTACCATAAGTACTACGCATGTCACGAATGTCGATATGAGAGAAGTGTATACTGCACTCTTCACCTTCGTGTAGTCCTTCGCTCCGAAGAGACGGGATGTGACTACAGAGCACCCGATGTTGCAGCCGAATGCGAAGGCGATGAATATGAGGGTTATCTCATAGCTGTTGCCGACTGCGGCGAGTGCGTCTTCCGAGATGAACTTGCCTGCGACGAAACTGTCGGCGATGTTGTAGAGCTGCTGGAATACTATGGAACCGAAAAGAGGAAGGCAGAAGCTTACAAGAACCTTACTCGGATTTCCTACCGTTAAATCTCTGTTCATGATTAATCTCCGAGGCTGAATATTAGCCGTTTTGAAATGCTTTGAAAATAGAAGGAGGGCCGGAGCCCTCCTCATTTTCAGTTATTCTGTGTTATGTCCACACCGAAGTACTTCTCGCTGAGAGAAGAGAGCGTTCCGTCCGCTCTCAGCTCGTCGAGTGCCGTGTTCACGGCTTCTCTGAGCGATGCCGAATCTTCTCCCTTTCTCATCGGGATTGCCACGCTTGTCGTGTCATAGTCTATTGCCGCGATTTTGAAGGGGGCATCCGGATGCTCCTCCATGTAGTCGTAGTAGGTGACTTCGGCATTGAGCGTCGCGTCGATTCTTCCTGCGGAGAGGAGCTCGAATGTCTGGACAAGGTCATCGACTCCCGATACCGTTGCCCCGTACTTCTCCGCAACTTCCGCGTAGGTGCTTGAAATTGTATTTGCTGTCTTTTTACCTTTCAGGTCTTCCATCCTGGTAATTGACGTGTTGTCTGATTTCGTGATGACCGCCGTTCTGTTGTAGGCATAGGGGGTGGAGAAGTCGTACTTCTCTGCTCTGTCCTCTGTTATGTCCACACCGTTGATCATGATGTCGTAGCGTCCGGCGTCGAGTCCTGCGAGGAGTCCGTCCCACTCGCCTTCGATGAATACTGCCTTTACGCCGAGTTTTTCTGCAATGGCCTTTCCGATTTCGGTGTCGAATCCGACAAGCGTATCGGTCTCGTCATGATAAGTCCAGGGCGCCCATGTTCCTTCCATTGCGATTGTAATCTCGCCCTTTGCCTTAATCCGTGCAAGCTGATCTCCCTCTATGGAGTCAGTTTCCTTCGTTCCGCCTGCAAATATCGAATTTGCCAGGAGGATTGCGATGAGTGAAATCGTGATGAATCTTTTCACTTTCTTTTCTCCTTATTCTATTTTCGTGAGTTCCATACGTGATATGAACTCCTTCGTTCTCTGTTCCTTCGGGGATGAGAAGAAAGATTTTGTCTCTCCTTCCTCGACTATGACGCCGTTCTCCATGAAGACCGTCTTTGTCGCAACGGAGCGCGCGAAGCTCATCTCGTGTGTGACGACTATCATCGTCATGCCTTCCTCCGCGAGGCTCTTCATGACGGAGAGCACCTCTCCGGTGAGCTCGGGGTCGAGCGCGCTTGTCGGCTCGTCGAAGTATATGAGAAGGGGATCGAGTGCGAGGGCGCGTGCAATTGCGACTCTCTGCTGCTGGCCGCCCGAGAGCTGCGAGGGGTAGTAGGATGCCCTGTCCAGGAGTCCGACCTTTTCAAGGTACTTCCCGGCCTTCGCCCTGGCTTCATCCTTCTTCACCTTCCTCGCGGTGACAAGACCCTCCATGACATTTTCGAGTGCCGTCTTGTTCGAGAAGAGATTGTAGCTCTGGAAGACGAAACCCGTGTGCATGCGGATTTCCCTTATCTCCTTCTTCGTTATATGTGAGAGGTCGTATTCCTTTCCGTTGAAGGTAAGAGTGCCGCTGTCTGCCTTCTCGAGGAAGTTGAGACACCTGAGAAAGGTTGTCTTTCCGCCTCCCGAGGGCCCGAGGACGGCGATGACATCGCCCTTGTCTACTTCGAGTGATATTCCCTTCAGGACTTCCAGACTGTCAAACTTCTTCCTGAGATCTTTTACACTGAGAATCATCACCAGCCCCTTTTCCTGAACTTCTTCTCACCCCAGGCCTGAACCTTGGTAAGTATCGTGCACATCATCAGGTAGATAAGTCCCACCTCCATATAGAGGACAAGCGGCTCGTATGTGCGCGCCACGATGCGCTGTGTTGCCATGAACATCTCCGTGACGGTGATGTTGGCGGCAAGGGATGTGTCCTTGACCATGCTTATAAGTGAATTGAAGAGAGACGGGAATGCTATTCTCGCTGCCTGCGGGAGGATGATTCTCCTCATCGTCTGCAGCCAGCTCATTCCCACGCATTCCCCGGCTTCAAGCTGCCCGCGTGGAACGGCAAGGATGGCGGCCCTTATTGTCTCTGCCGAATATGCTCCCTCGTTGATGGAGAAGACGATTACCGCAGCGGGGAAGGGATCTATCAGGACTCCCAGTGACGGGAGACCGTAGAATATGACGAAGAGCTGCACGAGTAGCGGTGTTCCCCTGACTACCCAGATGTAGAAGCGGCAGATGTTCTTCAGCAGAGGTATCTTCGCTATCTGGATAAGGGCGACGACTGTCGCGATTATGAGGGCGAAGAAGAACGAAAGCAGTGTGAGGGGAATGGTCTGCAACAGGCCCGGCTTCAGTATCTTCCAGAAGGAATCAATGATGATACTCCATATTCTGCTGTCCACAATCTTCTCCTCTCTGTGTTAACTGAAAAGTAAACATTTGCCGTGTTCAGTGTCAACAATATCTCAGATGAAAGGCACAAAGAACGGCGGAATGCAGATTATGTCACCGTCCTTTCCGTAATCCTTCGGATAGACAAGATACCTTGTCTTAATTCTCGAATGGTATTTTTCACAGAACTTGTCAAGCGACGTGTGTGTTGTGTATGAAGATGATTTGACCTCTATCGGACAGAGTCTGTTGTCCCTTGAGATGAGGAAGTCTATCTCATACGGGTGATTCGAATCCTTCGAGTAGAAAGTATGGTAGAAGAGATTGTCTCCCTTTGCGCTCAGCATCTGCGCCGTTATGTTTTCATAGACATACCCCATATTCACGGGAAGCTTGTCAGACATCAGTGCCTTGTAGAGAAGGTTGTCGGTGAATGCCTTATCCTTGAATGCCAGGGTGATGAAGAGCCCCGTGTCGGCAAGATAGAGCTTGAATTTCCTGAGGTTTTTCGTTAGTGAAGGCCCGGCTCCGGGATCATCAGTATGATAGCAGGGCAGTATGATCCGTGAAGATGAGAGCTCTGCAATTTTCGAGAGAACGGAACTGTCGGACGGACGCATGGATGAATTCACTCCGGAGACGTTGTAGCGCGTGGATCCGGTACTCAGTTCTCCTGGAATATTGTCGAAAAGCAGGGATAGCGTTCCCGAGGGATCTGTACTGAGGAAATCATCCTCGTACCGGTTGATGATTGAACGCTTCACTTCGTCAACACTCTGCAGATTGTTCGACTCGAGGTATTCACTTACAGCCTGAGGCATGCCCCCGATTACCATGTAGAGCCTGAAAAGCCTCAGCCCGTCTCTAAGACAAGCATTTCCGAGAGATATCTTTGACTGAAAGAATTTCTCCATCATGCTGAATGCGGTTCCTTTTCCGACGGCCCGTAGGAATTCCTCATAATCCATAGGATGCATCTGAATCTTCTTTTCTTCACTGGGAATGAGGATGTTCTCGAGGTTCTTCCTTATTGAGATGAAAGAGCCGGTCTCTATGTAGTCGTATCTTCCGTCGGCAACGAGAGCCTTGATTGCCTGACGTGCAGGAGGATAGAGCTGAACTTCGTCGAAGACAATGAGGGATTCTCTCTGGAACAGCCTTCCTCCGGTAAGAAACTGGAGCTGAAAGAAGAAATAGTCGAGATCTGAAGTGTGATTGAAGAGGTCTTTCACTCCATCCTGAGGGTTGGAGAAGTCTATGAAGATGAAGCTTCTGTATTCCTTCTCGGCAAATTCTCTGACTATGGTTGATTTGCCGACGCCTTTTGCTCCCTCTATAAGAACGGCGCTTCTGCCACCAGAGGTGTTTTTCCATTCAAGCAGCGAGTCGTATATTTTTCTTCTGAAGATTCCCATAGACACAAATTAGCATCCAAAAACAGTTTCAGCAATTTTCATAATGCTGAATTATTGCAAAATCTCCGAATTTATATAGCATTGAAACCGCAAAATCTCCGATTTACAGACATTGCCTGATTGAAAAAGAGGGCGGAACCCTGTGATTCCACCCTCCTTTAGGACTCTTCTTTGTCTTATTTCTTCTTCGGCTTCTTGAACTCGTTCTGACCGCGGATGGTGCCGCCGTCGCAGAGAATGTCGACGCCTGCAAGGTAGCCGTTGCGCTCGTCTGCAAGGGAAGCAATGGCAAATCCCAGTTCCTCGGGCTTGCCCATTCTCTCTTCACAGGAAAACTGGAGCATGCTTCCGCCGTGCTCTGTCTCGAGATTGCCCATGTCCGTTGCGATGAGACCGGGGGAGAGGGATACGACTCTGATTCCTTTCGGACCGTATTCGAATGCACACTTTGCAGAGTACCAGGTAACGAAGTTCTTCGATACAGAGTAAGCAAAGCCGTTCTTGAGGTACGGATCCTTTATCATCTTGCCCATCTTGAGGGCTTTCGTGATGAACTGGTTCTCGTCCGTGTCTGCAAGAAGGTATGCCTTCTTCGGAATTGCCATCTTAGGAAGTGCGTATGCCGACATCGAGGCGATGTCCACGATGACGCTGCCCCTGTTCATAAGCTTCGAGAACTCCTGGTTCACGTAGACGGTTCCGAGAGCGTTGATCTTCATTATCTCCTCGGGTGTGACCTTCATTGCCGGAGATACTCCTGCCGCATGAATCACGTTCTTTATTTCTCCCAGCGATGCTGCGTATTCTGCGAGAGCCTTCACGCTCTCCCTCTTCGAGGTATCGCATGCCTTTGCATAGGCTTCAAAGCCGGCAGCCTTCAGCATCTCCACTGCCTTCTGCAGTTTGCTTTCCGTTCTTCCCGATACTACGATTATTCTGTCTTTCGGCATCTGGAGGGCACTCTGGAGTCCCATTCCCGATCCGCCGCCTGTGACGACACATACCTTTGCCATATATTTCCTCCGTAAATCCCCGTTGGGATTCATTCACTGATGAGAATATCATAGAAATGTTTCGATATTGTTAACACTGCATTTCTTCTAAGGGTGTCGGCTCTTTTCAAAAGTTATAAGTTAGGCTAAACTAACCATATAGGGGCAATGTCATGATTTTCAGAACACTCGGGGACAGACGCAATAGCTGCCGTCCTGTTCTTTCATGCGATGGGTGTGACGGGAGTCAGCGAATATCTTAAGAATGATGATGAGATGAGAGAGGTTGTCCTGTTTTTCGGATGGAATAATCATGGAGGAAAGAAAAATGAAACCTGACTACAGAAACTGGATTCCCAAGGGGATGCTTGATTCTTTCAAGGCACTGACAGTGCTTCTTCTTGCACTTCTGGGGATATCATCAATATTCTTTGAAGGGACACTCAGAGCAGTACTTGTCATCATCTTTGCCTTTGCGGCCATCGTGTGCGCCAAGACCACACAGTGGTGTACAATGGCGTACAATGCGTTCTCCTATGACGGGAAAAGAAAGCTGAGCAGAGGCGTAATCGAAGGCACTGCTTCCTTCACAACGCTTCCCGAGGGCGGAAAGGCCCTCGATGTGGGGTGCGGAAGCGGGGCTCTCGCAATCGCCGTCGCAAAGAACAATCCACAGGGCTCGGTTGTCGGAATCGACCGATGGGGAAAGGAGTACGCATCCTACAGTCTTCCTCTCTGTGAAAAGAACGCCGAAGCCGAGGGAGTGAAGAACGTCCTGTTCCGGCAGGGTGATGCCACTCATCTGGATTTCCCCGATGAAACATTCGATGCCGTCACGAGCAACTATGTCTACCATAACATCACCGGTAAGGATAAGCAGAAACTCCTCCTGGAAACACTGCGTGTCCTGAAGAAGGGCGGAACGTTCGCAATCCACGACCTCATGTCGAAGCGCCGTTATGGTGACATGGACGCATTCGTGAAAAAACTGTACTCGATGGGCTACGAGAAGGTCGAACTCATCGATACGACTGACGGTCTTTTCATGACAAGGAAGGAAGCGGGAAGACTCATGCTGAAGGGCTCTACGCTTCTCATCGGAAAGAAATGACGGACGAAAGATATCTCAGGGAAACGAAGATGCTCGATTATTCCTCTCCCCTGGTTGAGCGCCTTGTGAGGGAGAGGGGATGGATGGACCAGGGGGAAGCGGAGAGAGTGAAGAGCATCTACCTCTTTGTAAGGGACGAAATCCTCTTCGGCTACAACAGCGACGATTCCCTTTCCGCATCAAAGGTGCTCTTTGACGGCTACGGCCAGTGCAATACGAAGGCCACGCTTTTCATGACCCTTCTCAGAACCTGCCGCATTGAGTGCAGGATACACGGCTTCACTATCGACAAGCGCCTCCAGAAGGGGACGATGACGGGACTTGTTTATCTTCTTGCTCCCCGGAAAGTGTTCCACAGCTGGGTTGAAGTGCACCTCGGCGGGGTATGGTACAGTCTTGAGGGCATCATTCTCGATAAAGTGTATCTTGAGAAACTGCAGAAGAAGTTCTCCTCCGTCACCGGTCCCTTCACAGGATATGGTGTTGCAGTGAAAGATTTTCGTCATCCTCCAATCGACTTCAATCTCAACGATACCTACATCCAGAGTGAAGGCATAAACTGCGATTTCGGGGTTTACGATTCTCCGGATGAACTTCTTGAAAAGCACCATCAGAACATGTCTTTGCTCAAGGCTTTTGTCTACCGTAATATAGGACGTCATCTCATGAACAGGAATGTAAAGAGGATCAGAAAAGGCTGATTTTCGTCATTCTTATTGTCTTTAAAGCCGGAATTGTCTATAGATAAGGAGATAGAAATCAAGGTGGCACATTATGAAGACAGCAGCTGTTCAGATGAAAGTTACATACTGCCGCAAAGGCGAGAATTTCAACAGGGTGGCTCTCCTCGTCGGAGAGGCTGCTGCCGGCGGGGCCGATACCGTTCTCCTTCCCGAGATGTGGGACTGGGGGTTCTATCCCGATGATTTCGATTCGGCTGCCGATGAGGACGGCATGGAGACAAAGGCCTTTCTCGCGTCTCTTGCCCTGCGTTTCCACGTGAACATCGTGGGAGGCTCAGTCATCACGAAGAAGGGCGGAAAGTTCTACAACACATGTTATGTCTTCAACCGTAACGGACACCTTGAAGCCGAATACGACAAGACACACCTCTTTTCTCCTCTCGACGAAGACAAGCATTTCGAGAGTGGAAATAAGCTAGGAATCTTCGAACTTGACGGCGTGAGATGCGGCATTCTCCTCTGCTATGACCTGAGGTTCCCGGAAGCTGCACGTACGCTTGCCCTTCACGGAGTCGAGGTTCTCTTCATTTCGGCATTCTGGCCGAAGGAGAGGAGTACGGCACTCCTGATTCTTGCACGCTGCAGGGCCATCGAGAACGAGATGTTCGTTGTTCTTTCTTCGGCTGTCGGAAAGACACCTCTTGTCGACGGCGCCGGTTATTCGACGATTTACGGTCCGGGCGGCGAGAAACTTGCAAAGACAGACAGCGAGGAAGCTGTCATTATCGCATCGCTTGACCATGAGACATTCGTCGAGGCAAGAAAGGCCATTCCCGTCTTCGCCGACAGAAGGGAAGAGCTCTACAGATAGGGGCGGAATCTGGCTTTTCCAGTTCAATTTTCAATGATTTGATGCCGGTTCTAAAATGATAGTCAAAATCCAACAGTATTATTTGAATTCTGTATGACCTTGTGCTGAAACTTATCCTTAACTCATATTTTTGACCCAGTTAAGGATAAGTAATCGCATTTCGAGCTCCCTAATGGTCATCAGGTATGCCTTGAAAAAAGCTATTCCAATGGTCTCTGACGGGAGGAAAAATCTCTGTAGTTAACGGCTGAATCCGGCTTTTACAGTTCAATTTTCAATGATTTGATGGTGGTTCTAAGATAATAGCCAAAATCCAACAGTATTATTTGAATTCTGTATGACCTTGTGCTGAAACTTCCCCTTAACCCTATTTTTTTGACCACTTAAGGGGAAGTTATAGCTTTTTTTGAGCTCAGGAACAGTCCTCATAGTCATCAAACCGGGTCTGGAAAAGCCATAGGATGACTGACGGAAATCGTAAGGGACTGCATTATAAACAGCACCCGGAGGTGCTGTATATCAGAGTGAATCGTAGAGTTCGGCGTAGCGTTTCGAGGAGGCAGCCCAGGACCAGTCGGCCTTCATGCCTCTCTTCTGCATGTCTCTCCAGATTTCCTTCTTTTCCGTATATATGTAATAGGCGTAGTTGATTCTGTTGAGGAGAACCTCGGGAGTGAAGTCGTAGAACGAAATACCTGTACCCGTGTTCTCGAATTCGTCGAGAGGAACGACCGTGTCTCTCAGTCCTCCTGTCTCGTGTACGATAGGCACGGCACCGTACTTGAGAGATATGAGCTGTGTCAGTCCGCAGGGTTCGAATGCCGAAGGAACGAGGAATGCGTCAGAAGCGCTGTAGATGCGCCTTGAGAGGGCATCGGAGAACTCGATCTTCGCCCTTACCTTGTCGGGGTACTTCGATTCATAGTAGCGGAACATGTTCTCGTAGTAGCTGTCTCCTGTTCCGAGAACGACGAGATTGATGTGCTTGTCGCATATCCTGTCCATGATGGAGTCGATGAGAGTCATTCCCTTCTGGCTTGTCAGTCTCGAGACAATTGCAAGCATGAATGCATCCTTGTCTTCCTTGAGCCCGAGTTCCTTCTGCAGGGCAAGCTTGTTGGCTTCTCTCTTCTTGATGAAGGACTTCACGCTGTAGTTGTTGCAGATGGCCTTGTCCGTCTCCGGATTCCATACCGAGTAGTCGATGCCGTTCACGATACCCATCAGTCTGTCCTGTCTCCACTTCAGGATGTCATCAAGACCGTCGCCGAACTGAGGTGTCTGAATCTCCTTCGCGTACGATTCGCTGACTGTCGTGATCCAGTCCGAATACACGAGGCCGCCCCGGAGCATCGTGGCATTCCATTCATCCTTCGGGTACGATGTATCCTGATAGGGTGAAACAAGGAGTCCCGGCTCGAAGAGGGAGTCCGGAAGTGCGCTGACCCACCTGAGGTGCCCCACGTTCCAGCAGCCCTGGAAGCAGAGGTTGTGTATGGTCATGATTGTCCTTATTCCCTTGAAGAAGTCATCTCCCTGGAAGATTGTGTTGAGATAGACAGGTACAAGAGAAGAATGCCAGTCGTGGCAGTGGATGATGTCGGGTCTGAAACCGATGAGGGGGAGTGCGGAGAGCACTGCCTTCGAGAAGTATGCATAGCGTTCGAGATCTGCAAAGAGATCGTAGTAGGGCCTGCTTCCCGAGAAATACTGCTTGTTGTCGACGAAGTAGTATGTCACGCCGTCGAGTACGAGCGTGTTGATTCCTACATATATCCTGTCATCCATCTGGAAGTAGACGACGCTTTTGAGATCCTTCTTGTACTTCTCGGCTATCATCTCATACTGGGGAAGTATGACACGGACATCATATTTATCCTTATCGAATGTCTTCGGAAGGCTTCCGACGACATCTGCCAGTCCTCCGGTCTTTACGAACGGGACACATTCTGCTGCAACGAATAGAACTCTTTTCATTTGATTCTCCTCCTACAGTGTACTACTAAGTCAGGTAACTTTCCGTCACTTTTTTGAAGATTGTAGAAGGCATAGGATTCCGTCTGCATGTGAAGACCCGTTTGCCGCTACGGATCTGTCTTATCCGGCGACACTCTGTCTGACAATTCCCGCTCCTTGCAAATTCCGGAAAATAAAGTTTGACAGATTGGAAAAGGGGTGTTACGGTAAGTTTGTTCAGTGACAGAACTAACTAAGGAAGGGATGAATGCCTGCGAACAACAACCTGTTTCAGAGAAACGCCAATACATCGATGATCGCCCAGCTTATCTGGCGGCAGAACGGTATTACGCGTGTCGACATTTCGCGCATTCTGAAGCTGAACAAGTCTACCGTAAGCAATATCATATCTGCTCTTCTGTCAGCAGGGCTCGTTAACGAAGGTGAGCACAAGGACTCCTGCTCCCTCGGGGGAAGAAAGCCCATAGAGCTGACGATAAACCGCGGCTTCGGCTGTGTCTTCGGCTTCGATCTTCAGCCGTCGCACTACAGAAGCGTGATCATGGGGGTAGACGGATCTGTTTTGTGGGAGACGAGAGGGGCCAAGAAACATATCTCCTTTGAAAGTTTTCTCTGCTCGGTCGTAGATGAAGCCCTTCTCGCCCACAAAAGGATCAACATCCCGATTCTCGCTTTCTCCTTCTCGATACCCGGGCAGATTAACTCCGAGAAGGGAATGATTATCCACTCATATCCTTTCAGAATCGATAACTTTCCGTTCAAGGCCTTCCTTGAGGAAAGATATGACTACCCGATCTTCGTCGACAACGACGCCAACTGTGCAGCCTGGCTGGACCTCCACATGAATCTCGGGACTGACTTCTCGTCCAACGCACTCTCCGTCACGGCAGACTTCCATGAGGAGGCCCTCACCGATGATTCCGTTGCAGGAATAGGTATAGGTATGGGACTCATCATTGACGGAAGCGTCTATCACGGTTCCCATGACTCTGCAGGTGAATTTAGGTCTCTTTCCTGGAAGAACGGGGACGATGAACAGTCGGGACTCGGACTCGAGCTTCTAAAGAAGACACTCGACGACAGAGAAGCTCTCACATCCTGGATTGTCGATACATTCCATTCTCTTGTGCCGGTTCTTGCCGTGATGGATTTCAGAAAGGTCATCCTCCACGGCAATCCGTTCTCGGATGAGGAGTGGGTGAGAAGGACACTTGAAGAAAGGATTCCATCATTCATGGGAATCCTGAAGAAAACCGACTGCGAGCTTGTATTCAACGCAGATGACGAGAGCGTCTCGGCAAAGGGAGCGGCACTCATGTACCTGCATGACCTCTATGCCGTTCCGGATCTCGAAGCCGACAACAGCGGCAGATGGAGCTGGGATGAAGTCATGGCATTCTCGGAGAAACAGAGGGGGGAAAACAGGGGATGAGTACTGCTGAAGTGAAGGTAAGAACACTGAGCCACAGGGAAGAGAAGGCAGCATACTGGTCCTTCATACTCCCCGGGTTCCTCATCTACGTATTCGTAATGGCGTTCCCGACGGTCTTCGCACTCTTTCTGAGTGTGACGAACTACAAGGGCGGAGCACTCTTCGGGCCGAAGAGAAGACATATAAGCATCATAGGGTTCGAGTACTACGTGAAGATGTTCAGGGACAAGTATTTCTGGCTTGCCCTGAAGAACAACATGTGGATTACGCTCATTTCCGTATTCGGACAGATTCCTCTCGGCTTCTTCATGGCCTATCTCATCTTCCGCGGCATGATAAAGGGGAAGGACTTCTTCCAGACCATCATATACCTGCCGTGTGTAATCTCGACAGTCGTCATCGGCAAGCTCTGGGATGCCATCACGGCCCCCAACGGTGCTCTTCCGGACATCATAAGACTCTTCAATCCGGGTTATGTCGCTTCCAACAGCGAGCATCCCATGATTCCCGTACTCCTCGTGATTCTCTGGATGTATACGGGAACCTACCTCATAATCTTCCTTGCCAACATGCAGAAGATTGACGTCTCGATCATCGAGGCCGCCAAGATCGACGGTGCAACGGAGTTCCAGGCTCTGAGGTACATCATCCTTCCCGCACTCTCCGGCGTCATCGTCACAAGCGCGATTCTCGCAATCTCGGGATCTCTCAAGAGCTTCGACCTCATCTACGTCATGACGAGCGGAGGTCCTGCAAAGCAGACCTACGTCCTCTCGATCTACATGTACGATACAGCCTTCAAGGGAGCACCCAACTATCCTCTGGCGAATGCCGTCTCGATAGTCATGTGCATCATCTCCTTTACACTCATAGGGGTGACGAAGCTTGTCGAAAAGAAGTTCGGAGGTCAGGAATGAGTTCTCGCATCAAAGACACAAGAAGCATCGGTCGCAGAGTGGAGATGTTCTTCACATACCTTGTTCTCATCATCTTTGCTCTTCTCGCCATTGTCCCGATTCTCTGGCTCATCATGAGCTCGTTCAAGACAAGTCAGAGCTATCAGCTGGACAGGCTCGGGTTCCCGCACGAGTTCTTCTGGCAGAACTACAGAGATGCCTGGATAAGAGGAAACTTCGGCATCTATATCGTGAACAGTGTCATCTATACGCT
>CAZGNN010000024.1:0-12490 GCA_964527335.1 uncultured Spirochaetaceae bacterium
GGCATATTACCCCGATAATCAACCAGGTATCATATTCGATCCTCAATCACAGGGGTGATGAGGACGGAACTCTCTTTCCGCGCCTCGAGAAGGAGGGAATCGGAATACTCGCGTTCTCCCCGCTGAGCCAGGGACGTCTCACGGAGAAATACCTCTCGGGGACAATTCCTGATAATTCAAGGGCAAGGGAAAGTGCCTTCCTCACACCCGAAGACATAACACCGTCCCTTGTGGAGACACTCAACGCGCTCAACGCTCTCGCTCACGAAAGAGGGCAGAAGCTCAGTGAGATGGCGCTCAACTGGGACCTCGAACGGAAGGGAATGACGGGAGTCATAGTCGGTGCGAGAAACCGCGCCCAGATCAGGGAGACAATAGAGGGGATGAGAACGTATTCCCCGTTCTCCGACGAAGAGGAGAAGAAGATCTCCGGGATTATCGGGGAAATTTCCTTCAGGAGGTAGAGAATGGACTGCAGGGTAAAGGTAAGAATCGGAGAGAAGGGAAACTACTTCTTCGGCCCCGGGGTTGCGGAGCTTCTCAGGGCCATCAGCGAATGCGGGAGTGTGAGACAGGCGGCAGCGAGCATGGAGCTCTCCTACTCCAAGGCCTGGCATATGATAAAGAACAGCGAAGACGGATTCGGACGCACACTCGTCGAAAGAACCGCCGGAGGAAAAGGCGGCGGGACGGCGACTCTGACAGAGGACGGCAGAAAGGTGATGGAACTCTTCTACACACTTGAGGAGAAAATCCAGAAGGATGCCGAAGAAGAGTATCTCACAGTTTTCGGAGGATACATCTGATGTGGTGGACACCTGACAGGATAAGATGGTACGAGAGAGCATCAGAAAGATGCACTTTCCACCGTGACCTCGTGTCGGTAATCGAAAGGCATCTCATCCCGGGCGAAAGCATTCTCGAACTCGGATGCGGGCTGGGGCACGCCAGTGCCATTCTCTCCCTTACCCACCCCATCCACGCCGTAGATATAGACAAGGCGGCAATAGAGTGCGCAAGGAAGAGAGAAAAGAGCGACATCTACTCGGTTACGGACTGGAAGGACCTCAGGGAGAGGGCAGACTGCGTTCTCTGCATCTTCTTCGGTCACCTCGACAGGCTCGACCTTCTTCCGATGCAGCTTGACCTTGCGCAAAGGCACGCCGTCTTCATCTACTCCGAGCACCGCGGGCAGAAGGAGGATCTGGTACTGAAGGAAACAACACCGCGAAAGGAGATGGAGGAAAAGCTCAACGCTCTCGGATACAGAGTCGGAAGCGAGAGCTTCACACTACCCTTTCCGCAACCTCTGCTCTCACTTGACGAGGCGAGAGATTTCATAGCGCTCTCGTATCCGAAGAAGAACATCGGGGATTACCTTCCCTTCGTGACTGAAAGCGGTGACAGCGAATATCCGTACACGCTGAAGAACGAGAAAAGGATGCTTCTCTTCGACATAACGAAGTGAAGTGACGGGCCAATCTGACCCAATTTGTTTTTCTTATGTAATTCTGAAATTAAAGTTTACGGCTCACCCTATCCGCTATTATCTTTTCCATAAGGAAAAAACTTATGGAAAACAACGAAAACAAGAAAGACAACAGGCCACTGTTCTACTATGTGATTCTGGTGTTCCTGGTAATCATGCTCCTCAACGCATTCGTATTCCCGAAGATTACGGGAACAAAGGTGCAGGAAGTACAGTATTCGGACTTCCTGGAGATGGTCGACAAAGGAGAAGTCAGGCAGGTTGTCCTCTCAGATGATTATATCGTATTCAGCGCCGAGAAGGATGGTAAGACACTTACCTACCAGACTGCCGTGTTCCCCGACAGCGGACTCAGGGAGAGACTCGAGAATGCAGGAGTATCATTCTCGTCATACATCGAATCAGACGCATCCCCGATTTCGTCATTCCTGACGACGTGGGTACTCCCCATTCTCTTCTTCTCGCTTCTGGGAAGACTCATCGCACTCTTCGTCTCGAAGAGAGGCGGAATGAACGCCATGAGCTTCGGAAAGAGCAACGCGAAGATCTATGCCGAAAGCGAGACGGGAGTCACGTTCAAGGATGTTCAGGGCGAAGATGAGGCAAAGGAGGCACTCGAGGAAATCGTGAACTACCTCCATGACAGCGACAAATACACGAAAATCGGAGCAAAGCTTCCGAAGGGAGCCCTCCTCGTAGGCCCTCCGGGAACAGGTAAGACACTCCTCGCAAGAGCAGTTGCAGGAGAGGCGAAGGTTCCCTTCTTCTCTATTTCAGGTTCCGAGTTTGTCGAGATGTTCGTCGGCATGGGCGCAAGCAAGGTACGTGACCTCTTCCGCCAGGCTTCCGAAAAGGCTCCGTGCATCGTCTTCATCGACGAGATAGATACCATCGGAAAGAAGAGAGACAGCGGCACATACGGCGGCAACGACGAGAGAGAACAGACACTCAACCAGCTTCTCACGGAGATGGACGGCTTCGATGCCAACAAGGGTGTCGTCATCCTCGCTGCCACCAACAGACCGGAGTCCCTCGACCCGGCACTTCTGAGACCGGGCAGGTTCGACAGACGCATTCCCGTCAATCTTCCTGACCTTCAGGGAAGAGTCGCCATCCTCAAGGTACACGCAAAGGATGTGAAGATGGCAGACGGCATTGACTGGGAAGCCATTGCAAGGGCAACGAGCGGTGCAAGCGGAGCAGAGCTTGCCAACATCATCAACGAAGCTGCACTCAGGGCTGTCAGGAATCACCGTGACACGGTTACACAGGAAGACCTCGAGGAGAGCGTCGAAGTCGTAATCGCAGGCTACAAGAGAAAGAACGCGGTCCTCAGCGAGAAGGAAAAGAGAATCGTCGCCTACCATGAAATCGGACACGCACTCGTTGCCGCGAAGCAGAACAACTCGGCACCGGTCACGAAGATAACGATCATCCCGAGAACAAGCGGTGCCCTCGGCTACACGATGCAGGTTGATGAGGGAGACAAGAACCTCATGAGCAAGGAGGAGATTCTCAACAAGATAGCAACCCTCACAGGCGGTCAGGCTGCCGAAGAGCTCATCTTCTCCTCCATCACGACAGGTGCTTCGAATGATATAGAGCAGGCAACAAAGCTTGCACGCGGCATGGTGACACGCTACGGTATGTCAGATCAGTTCGGAATGGTTGCACTCGAAACCGTGAACAACCAGTACCTCGGAGGCGACACATCGCTCGCATGCTCCTCCAAGAGCAGTGAGGAAGTCGACGAGGAAGTCGTCCAGATTGTGAAGAGCGCACGTGAGAAGGCAATGAACATTCTCAAGGAGAACGAAGGCAAGCTCCATGAGCTCAGCGCATATCTCCTGGAGAAGGAGACCATCACCGGCGAAGAGTTCATGTCTATCCTCAATAAATAAAAACTGATATCATTCCGGGTAATCCTCCTCGTGACGGGGAGGATTATTATTGGAATATGAAAGAAAAGAAAAAAAATCTCACCGTCTACCTCAGACCCTACAGGAAGGAAGCAGTCATAGCTCCCCTCTTCAAGCTTCTCGAGGCTTTTTTCGACCTTCTCGTGCCCCTCATCGTCGCAGCGATGATAGACACCCCCTACGACGGAAGCAGAGGGAGGATAATCCTCTATTTTGCAGAACTCATTCTCATGGCCGTCCTGGGGCTCTCATGCTCCGTGGTTGCACAGTACTTTGCGGCAAAGGCAAGCGTCGGCTACGCGACAACACTGAGATACGAACTTTTCAGCCATGTCGGGAAACTCTCGTTCTCCGACCTCGACAGAATAGGACAGAGTACCCTGATTACCCGTCTTACAGCCGATGTCAATCAGATACAGACAGGACTCAACATGTCCCTCAGGCTTCTTCTCAGAAGCCCCTTTATCGTATTCGGCGCCGCAATAATGGCAGCGTTCATCTCTCTGAAGGCAGCGCTCATATTCGTTCTTGCAATTCCCGTCCTTCTTGCCGTCACGTTCCTCATAATGAAACTCTCGATACCTCTCTTCTCGAAGAGCCAGTCGAAGCTCGACACAGTCACATCCCTCACGAGAGAGAATCTTACCGGTGTCAGGGTAATAAGGGCCTTCAACAGGGAGGAGAGAAGCGTCAGGGAATTCAGAGAGAGCAATGACGAACTCACATCTGTCAATCTCTTCGTCGGAAAGATTTCCGCACTTCTCAACCCAGTGACATATGTTCTCATAAACATAGCGACAGTCATCCTCATCAGAAGAAGCGCCATCCAGGTGGAACTCGGAGAGCTCGGACAGGGCCAGGTTGTGGCCCTCTACAACTACATGCTCCAGATAATCGTCGAGCTCATAAAGCTCGCTTCCCTCATCATCACGATAAACAAGGCCCTCGCCTGCTACAGAAGAGTCAGCACAGTCATGAACACGGAAGAGGGAATGAGCTATCCGGAGAATGATCCGGAGAAAAAAGAGAACACGGAAAGCGTAGAATTCGACTCTGTTTCCTTCACCTACCCCGATGGCGGAAAGCCTTCGCTGGAGAATATCTCATTCAAGGCGGAGAAGGGAAAGACAGTCGGAATAATCGGAGGAACGGGAAGCGGAAAGACAACGCTCATCAACCTCATCCCGCGTTACTACGACAGGACGGAAGGAAAGGTTCTCGTCAACGGAAACGATGTGAAGAGCTATACGAAAGCAACCATCAACTCGCTCGTATCAGTAGTTCCCCAGAAGGCACAGCTCTTCAGGGGTACCATCAGGAGCAACATGCTCCTGGGTAACGAAGGAGCAACGGACGGGGAAATCTGGGATGCTCTAGATAAGGCCCAGGCAAGGGAAATCGTCGAGAAGAAAGGAGGACTGGATGCTCCCGTCGAGCAGAACGGCCGCAACTTCTCGGGCGGCCAGAAGCAGCGTCTCACGATAGCACGAGCCCTCGTCAAGGGCGGAGAGATTCTCATCCTCGACGACTCGTCATCGGCACTCGACTTCAAGACCGACGCCGACCTCAGGAAGGCCGTCAGAAAAATTGAGGGCATGACGAAGTTCATCGTGTCGCAGAGAATATCGAGTGTGAAGAACGCGGACGAGATTCTCGTTCTCGACAGGGGAATGCTTGTCGGAAAGGGAACGCACGAGGAACTGCTCAAAGACAATGAAATCTACAGGGACATCTACTACTCGCAGTTTCCCGAGGAGAGAAAGGAGGTGAAGGCATGAAGTATTCGTCAACGGTAAAACAGCTCATGAAGTACCTCAAGGGCCACAGAATCCTGCTTCTGCTCTCTCTCGTTCTCGCATTTCTGAGCGTAATCCTGCAGCTCTGTGTTCCCCTCCTCTTCGGAGACGCCATCGACCAGCTTGTCGGGAAGGGAGACGTCAACTACTCCTCACTCGCTGCCTATCTCATGAAGATACTTGTCTGTGTGGCATCGAGCGCACTCTTCGTGTACGTGATGAACATCATCAACAACAGAATCACCTACACTGTCGTGAAGGATATCCGGAACGACCTTATGGAGCACCTCCAGAAGCTTCCGCTCTCCTATCTCGACTCCCACACATCGGGTGACATCGTGAGCCGTGTCATCACGGACACCGATGTGCTCTCCGACGGGCTCCTCCTGGGCTTCACGCAGCTCTTCAGCGGTGTGGTGACAATAGTCGCCACGATATATCTGATGCTGAGAAAGAACATCTGGATCAGCCTCATAGTCATTCTTCTGACGCCGCTGAGCTTCCTTGTCTCCTCGTTCATATCATCACGTTCGTTCTCGCTCTTCAAGACGCAGAGTGCTGCACGAGGCGACGAGACCGCACTCATCGATGAAATCGTGGGAGGCATGAAGGTCGTCAAGGGATACGGATATGAGGAAAGGGCAAATGAAAGATTCAGGGACCTCAACGACAGGCTGGCTGCCGCATCAAAGAAGGCAATCTTCTACAGCTCGCTTGCAAACCCCTCGACAAGATTCGTGAACAACATAATCTATGCCTTTGTCGCGCTCATAGGAATAATACTCATCCCGAAGGGAGCGCTCACTGTCGGAGGACTCTCCGTCATGCTGAGCTACGCAAACCAGTACATGAAGCCGTTCAATGACATAAGCTCGGTTGTGACGGAGCTCCAGAACTCGTTTGCCTGCGCTTCGCGTGTCTTCGACCTCATCAACGAGAAGGAGGAGACAGCAGACGGAAACGGCACACTCTCTTCAGTCGAGGGAAATGTCGAGATAGACGATGTCGCATTCTCGTACGACAAGGAGAAGTCTCTCATAGAACACCTCTCCCTTAAGGCAGATAAGGGTACCCGAGTCGCAATCGTCGGTCCCACAGGCTGCGGCAAGACTACCATAATCAACCTTCTCATGCGCTTCTACGATCCCGACAGGGGAACGATAAGAATCGACGGAAAGGACATACTCACCCTGTCGCGACACTCTCTCCGCGCCTCCTACGGCATGGTACTCCAGGAAACCTGGATAAAGAACGGAACCGTAAGGGACAACATCACATTCGGCAATCCCGATGCGACGGAGGAGGAGATAATGGAGGCCGTTGATGAGGCGCACTGCACGGACTTCATAAAGGCTCTTCCCAAAGGACTCGACACTCCTCTCAACGAGCACAGTCTCTCCGAGGGTCAGAAGCAGCTTCTGTGCATAGCCCGCGTAATGCTGACACATCCGCCCATGCTCATCCTCGACGAGGCTACAAGCTCGATAGATACCCGTACCGAACTTCTTGTGCAGAGCGCATTCGACACACTCATGGAGAACAGGACAAGCTTCGTCGTAGCCCACAGACTGTCAACCATCAAGAACGCCGACATCATCCTCGTGATGCAGAACGGCAGGATAATCGAAATGGGTAATCACGAGACCCTCATGGCGAAGAAGGGATTCTACTCCACCCTCTACAACAGCCAGTTCGCTCCTGTCTAAGCCAGAGGCTCCCGGAAACGGGAGCTTTTCATTCATCGTCTTTCGGCCTTGTAGAACGTGACATGAGCCTCTCTGTCAGAGACGGGGATGCACACACGGCCGAAGTCGTCAGGGAGCTTTGCCCTGTCGGTCGTGAAACAGGGAATGGAGGAGGCTCTCACAAGCTCCACGAAGACCGAGGTGTCACTCTGTACGATGAATCTGGTATTTATCATCTTCTCGCGGCAGAGCGTTCCCCAGAAACTGAGGTCGTACCTCAGGAGGAAAGTCATTCCGTCGATATCGGAAAACGAAACGGACTTCCTTGATGAAAGCTCATGTGATGCGGGAACGGAGACGAACAGATTCTCCTCGAGAAAGGGTTCTGATCCTTCAAACGGAAACGGGAGAATCGCAATGTCGGCGTCCCCCCTCTTCCATGAAGAAAGAACATCTTCGCTCCGGCTCACTTCCGATGACACCACCATATCTCCCCTTATGTTGTTGAGAGTCGGGATCAGAGCCCATAAGGGAGCCGGTGCAGCACTCTTCACGACTATCGTCTTACGGCGTCTGTCGTATTCCCTCACACTTCTGAGAGATTCACCTGCGGCCTCAAGAAGCTTTGAGGCAGAGGATACTGCCACCTTTCCGTTTTCGTTGAGTTCGATCCTGTTGCCGCTCCGGTTAAAGAGAGGAACACCGTAGCACTCCTCGATGTGCCTCATTGAGCGTGTAATCGACGGCACCGATATATTGTACCTTTCAGCAACCTTCGTCAGCGTCCCCAGCTCCGCGAATGCAACGAACTTCTCAAGCTCCTCAAGATCAAGCATAATCCCCTCCACGTTTCATTTTATGAAAAGTGCTTTTCGTTAATAATACTTTATACGAAGAGTCGCGGGGAGTATAGTAGTAGACGCAGCACTGCCTGTCAGGCATGAAGGAAATACGGCATCCGGGGAAGATGCCGTTTTTCTTTATTCCGTTTCGGAAGTTCATGAATATGTCCCGGATTTCTCCGGGACACATCTTTATCGGAATCTGAATCAGTTGTCTGACTTGACTCTCTCGCTGCCCTCGTTGAGGAGCTTTTCGAGAAGGTTTGCAGGATCCTTGAATCTCTCGAGCATGATCATTGCTGCGATTACGTACGGCTTGTAGGAAGCCTGCTTGTACAAGGGTTCGATATATCTGTCGAATACGGAAGCATCAACCTCGCCTTCCTTGCAGGATACGCCTGTGATGTCTGCCGGGAGACAATGGAGGTAGAGGGCCTTTCCATCCTTTGTTGTAGCCATCATCTGTTCTGTGCATGTCCAGTTCTTGAACTTTGCGTTGTTCTCGAGACATCTCTTCTCAAGAGCATCGAGTTCGTCGAGCTTCTTCTCCTGGACGAGCTTTGTTCTCTCTTCCATGACTGCGAACGGAGCCCATGACTTCGGATAGACGATATCTGCATCCTTGAAAGCCTCTTCCATTGTGTTGACCTTCTTGAATGATCCGCCTGTCTTCTCGGCGTTCTTTCTTGCAACTTCTTCGCATTCAGGCATGATGTCATATCCTTCCGGGTGAGCGAGGACAACGTTCATACCGAATCTTGTGAAGAGACCGATGACGCCCTGAGGAACAGAGAGCGGCTTGCCGTATGACGGGGAGTATGCCCATGTCATTGCGACCTTCTTGCCCTTGAGATTCTCGACACCGCCGAAGTAGTTGATGACGGAGAGCATATCTGCCATTGTCTGTGTCGGGTGGTCGATATCACACTGGAGGTTGACGATTGTAGGTCTCTGCTCGAGGATGCCCTTGTCGTATCCTTCCTGGACGCTGTTTGCGACTGTCTGCTGGTATGTGTGGCCCATGCCGATATACATATCGTCTCTGATACCGATTATATCAGCCATGAAGGAAATCATGTTGGCTGTCTCTCTGACTGTCTCGCCATGAGCAATCTGAGACTTCTTCTCGTCGAGGTCCTGGACTTCAAGACCGAGGAGGTTACATGCAGATGCGAAGGAGAAACGTGTTCTTGTAGAGTTGTCACGGAATACGGAGATGCCGAGGCCGGAGTCGAATACTCTTGTAGAAATGTTGTTTTCTCTGAGTCCTCTGAGGATTTCAGCTACCTCAAATACTGCTGCGATTTCATCATCTGTCTTGTCCCATGTGAGATAGAAATCATTAAGATACATCTTGGAGATATCCAAGCTTCTGAGCTTGGCTATTCTGCTTTTAATTTCTGATTTTGTCTTCTTAGCCATTTTTGGCCCTCCATTTTTGTGGTTCACAAACAATTTATCATTAAAGATAGCAGGGTGCAAGTAAAATTGTTGCGTTTTGTTGCAAAATATTCTTTATTTTCACACCCTCCAAAAAGGGCCGGCATTCAACCGGTCCCATTTGTGTCATCTGAGTTCGACAGCCCAGTCGCCTCTCTTTCTGACGTCTCCTATAACCCTGACGTAGTCCTCGCTGTAAGAGGATACGAACTTCTGGGCATCCTCCGGCGGCATGCACAGCAGGAGCCCTCCGCTTGTCTGGGGATCAGTGGAGAGATCCTTCATGTTCTGCGGAATCGAAGGGGAGAAGTGCACATAAGGCGCACAGTAATCGAGGTTATGATACATTCCCTCCGGCAGGAAGCCGAAGCGTGCAAGTTCGAGTGCCGTCGGAAGAACGGGAAGTGACGATGAGTCGATCACGAGCGTCACACCGCTTCCGTTCGCGACTTCGGTGCTGTGTCCCATGAGGGAGAAGCCCGTGATGTCAGTTGCGGCATGGACGGTGAGCGGACGCGCAGTGTCGCGGGCTTTTTTATTGAGCCTCGTCATCGAGTCGATTGCAGCCTTAACTGCCGCCTCCTCGGCTTCGCCTCCCTTGTTCGCCGTATTGATGATTCCGACACCGAGAGCCTTCGTGAGTACTATTGCATCGCCCTCCTTCGCTCCCGTATTCGACCATATGTCATCTTTCTTCATGAATGCGGTGACGCAGAGTCCGTACTTCGGCGTCGGATCCGATATCGTATGACCGCCGGCGATTACGGCCCCGGCCTCCTTGACCTTCTCGATTCCTCCCCTCAGGATCTGGTCCATCACGCTCAGTTCCAGGCATGACGGGAAGCAGAGGAGATTCATCGCGACGTTCGGTTCCCCGCCCATTGCGTAGATATCGCTGAGTGCATTCGCGGCCGCTACCTCACCGAACGTGAACGGGTCGTCCACCATCGGCGGGAAGAAGTCGACTGTCTGGACGCTCACAATGTCATCAGTGACAAGATATACAAGAGCATCGTCCGCACTCTCGAAGCCCTCGAGAAGCCTCTCCGACTTCATCAGAGGAAGGTTATCGATGACGGAGTGCAGGAGTGACGGCGGAAGCTTTGCCGCACAGCCCGAGGTCTTGACCATCTGTGTCAGGCGTTTCTTACTCTTCTCCATAAATCCTCCTGTAGGTGCCCCCCTCGAAGGCATATACGCCCTCGAGGTATTCGTTCACCATATCAGGTGAAAAAGGGAGAGAAAAGAAAGCCGCAGTGCCGCACGAGGATGAAAGACATCTCGGAACGGGTTTGAGAATACAGTTCTCTCCGATTTTCTTCTTGAAAAGCAACGCTCCATAGTGATTATGGAACGTTGCAACATAACTTATTTTCTTATCGTGATTGTCCACTCTCCGTCCTTCTCCGTGCTGGATGCATTATAACCCATAGCGGAAGCGAAGCGGGAGATATTTTCAAGAGGTACGCGGTTGTCGACAAGTACGACGACTCCTTCCGGGCTCTCCTTGAGTGCTCTCTTTGTATTGATGACGGGTTCCGGGCAGCTGAGGCCTCTGCAGTCTATTTCTTTCATCTCAGTTCTCCTTTCTTCTGCTGTTGACGAATGCGATTACAAGTGCAACTGCGATACCGACAATCACGGCAACCTTGCCGTATGTGTTCGGTCCGTTGTCTGTTGCGTTTCCTGCAAGTGAGAAATTGTGCACGAATGCAGCACCGACGAGGAGTCCAAGTACTGTAATCGCACTGTCGGATGAGCCTTCACCTGCCATTACAAGCTGTCTGAGGGGGCATCCTCCGAGAAGAACAGATGCCAGTCCGACGAGGAACATGCCGAGGAAGTTCCATACCTGGTTTGTCTGGGCAACAGGCTGACCTGTGAAACCGAGATTGAAGTTGCCTGTGATGAGGTTGCCGACAAGTACTGCAACGAAGATTGCAATGCTGCCACAGAGGAGTGTCGGATCCTTGAGAAGGAAGACGTCTCTGATACCTCCGGCCATGCAGAGTCTAGTTCTCTGGGCAGCCGCACCTACGAGGAGACCAGCAACGAGAGAAAGGAAGATAGGAGCTCTCATTGAGCCCGGGCCCTTCTCGCTGAATACGAAGAGTGACGGTACTGCAACGAAGAGAATGAAGAGTACAAGTGTAACCATGGGGAATGCACCGCCTTCGATTCTGTTCTGCTTATATGCTCTTCCGAGTGAGAAACCTCTGTTGAGGAATATGCATCCGACACCGACACCGGCTACAAAACCGACAAGTGCGACAAGTGCGTTCAGGTCTCCGCCAGCGAGTCTGATTACCATTCTCAGCGGGCATCCGAGGAAGCAGAGAGCACCGACCATCACGAAGAAACCGAGAATGAATCTCGTGAACGGGCTTGAACCTCCGCGTGGCTTGAACTCACCTCTCAGGAGAGCGATGATGAACGAACCGAGTACGATACCGATGATTTCAGGTCTCACGTACTGGACAACGCCTGCCGTATGGAGCTTGAGAGCACCTGCAGTGTCACGGATGAAGCATGCGATACAGAATCCCATGTTTTTCGGGTTGCCATTTGCAGTAAGGACTACTGCAAAGATTCCGACAATCAAGCCTGCAATCACAAGACCGATCACGGGCTTAAATTTTTCTTTTGAGTTTTCCATAGTTTTATCCCTGGCGTTATTTTTCCATATTGTTTTGGAAAATACAATGATTTTTTAACCCGGAAATGAGGTACTTCGAAAAACGTCGGCAGAGCCTGTTTTCTCTCCGGATGATGAACTTTTCAACTGCCATCGGCTGTGATAACATTCTCTCCATGAAGAGGATTTATCTGGACAATGCGGCCACATCATGGCCCAAGGCACCCGGCGTCGGGGAAAGCATGAAGGACTTCATCGAGAACGGAGTCGTCAATCCCAACCGCACCGAAAGCGCCCTCTCCTTCTCCCTTTTCGAGACAATCTACGGTCTCAGGGAGATGATCTGCACTCTCTACAACTACAGCCATCCCGAGTGCGTATGCTTCACCAATAACGTCACCGAAGCCCTGAATCTGGTGATGAAGGGACTGCTGAAGAGCACAGACCATGTAATCGTATCGGGAGCGGAACACAATGCAGTGATGCGCCCGCTCGTGCAGTGCGGTGCAGAGTATTCCCTCATCCCGTGTGACAGCAGAGGTTACTGTGACTGCACACACCTCGAAGAACTTGTAAGGAAGAACACGAAGGCCGTCATAGTCTGCCATTCCGGCAATGTAAGCGGAGCTGTGCAGGACCTTACCCCTGTAGCGGAATTCGTGAAGAAGCATAATCTCATGTTCT
>CAZGNN010000025.1:0-7895 GCA_964527335.1 uncultured Spirochaetaceae bacterium
CTCAGAAGCCGCAACTACGAGGGAATGGAGCTCATCCGACCCATGTACCGCATCAACGAGGAAGACATCATTTCCTGGTGCGAGACCAATGACCTTCATTTCATACGCTGCGCATGTTCCGTGACGAAGAAGAACGAGGAGAACGGGAAGGGAAGCAAGCGTGAGGAAGTGAAGAGGCTTGTAAAGAGACTTAAAGAGGACAATCCCCACGTCGCTGATTCCGTCTTCAACAGCATTCACAATGTCTTCATATCGACATTCCCGGAGTACAGGGAGGGAGAGGAGAAGATTTCCTTTCTGAAGAGGTATGACGAAGAGGACGAACTCTGAAGTGAGTGTCCCGTAAACCCTTCGTGACGGGGGACAGACTCTTTTTCTGTTAATTTCAATTATTTTTGTAGCCCACCCCCTCTTTTCTTGGTAATATGAGCGGGCTTGAGAGGCCTCTGTCATCTTCTTTCGTCGACTGGAGAGAGCAGGGGAAAGCAGACTTGTAAATCCAGGGGCCGGGAAAGACCCGGGAAAAAGATTTTTATGGAATAAGGACAGAAGGTAATGGACAAGACATTCACTAACAAGTACTTCACTGACCGTCAGAATGAATTCGAATCATCGGCAAGAAGCTATCCGAGAAAGTTTCCTTTCGCCTTGAACAAGGCCAAGGGTGTCACACTTGAAGATGTTGAGGGCAACAAATACATTGACTTCCTCTGCGGGGCCGGAACACTGGCACTCGGACACAACGACGACAGAGTCAACGAGGCTATGATCAAGCTAATCTCGTCGGGTGCTCCTCTTCATACTCTTGATCTCACGACTCCCACGAAGGACAGGTTCGTCGAGGAAGTACATTCGATTCTTCCGTTCGGCATGGCGGATGATGTCAAGATCCAGTTCTGTTCACCTTCCGGTACTGACGCAACGGATGCGGCAATCAAGCTCTGCAAGATAGCAACCGGCCGCGGCAGCGTCATCGCATTCTCCGGCGGCTACCACGGAATGGGCCACGGAGCAATGGCCGTCACAGGTAACTGTTTTGCAAAGAGTCAGGTTCCCAACCTGATGCCCGGCGTCCAGTTCATGCCCTATCCCTATTCATACCGCTGTCCGATGGGACTGGGAGGAGAAGCAGGCACGAAGGCATGCGAAGCATACTTCGAACGCCTTCTCAAGGATCCCGAGAGCGGTATCCCGAAGCCGGCATGCGTAATCATCGAGCCTATCCAGGGAGAAGGCGGAGTCATTCCTGCTCCTGTGGAATTCCTGCAGACTGTACGCCGTGTTACGGCAGAGCTCGACATTCCTCTCATCTGCGATGAAATCCAGTGCGGCATGGGAAGAAGCGGAAAGGTCTTCGCATTCGAATATGCAGGTATCGTACCGGATGTCATCCTTTCCTCGAAGGCCATCGGCGGCACGCAGCCGATGAGCGTCGTCATCTACAACAAGAAGCTCGACGTGTGGGGACCGGGTTCCCACGCGGGGACATTCAGGGGCAACCAGCTTGCAATGGCAGCCGGCACAGTCGTCATGGAGACCATATCGAAACCGGAGTTCCTCGCCGACGTCGTCAGAAAGGGCGGAATCTTCAAGGAGAGACTTCTCTCCCTCCAGAAGGAATGCCCGATTATCGGAGACGTGAGAGGAAAGGGCCTCATGCTCGGTATTGAGTTCGTAGACCCGAACGGAGAGAAGGACATCATGGGACATCCGATGGAGAGCGGCAAGATCTGCGCTGCAGTCCAGAAGGGATGCTTCGAGAACGGACTTGTCATGGAGAAGGGCGGAAGAAACGGCTCCGTCATGAGATGCCTCACGGCACTCAACATATCCGATGAGGACCTCGAGAAGGGAATCTCCATCTTCGAGAAGGTAGTGAGAGAAATCAACAAGAGTTATGTCTGATATCCCGTCAATCTTCGCTTTTGATAATGAAACAGAAAAGGAATATGAAGCTGTGGTCGAAAAGGCCATGGCTTCTTTTCTCGCCTCGGTTAAGGATGAAAGTGCCTTCTCCGGCATCAATCCCTACGTCCTGAGAGAGAGAATAAGGGAGCTAGGCTTCCTTCCCGAGAAAGGACTTGGATTCGAGAAAACCATGGAGAAGGTAGAGTCCACAATACTACCGAATCTCCTCCGTACCTGGTCGACGAAGTACATGCCACACCTTCATTCTCCGGCTCTTATGGAGACTATAGCGGGAGAGCTTCTCATCGCCACATTCAACGACAGTATGGACAGCTGGGACCAGGGCCCGGCTGCAACGGAAGTCGAAGTGAGCATGATAGACGGTCTCAAGAGACTCTACGGCTACGGCGAGAATGCTGACGGCACATTCACAAGCGGCGGCTCGCAGTCCAACATGAGTGCGATAATCGCAGCGCGTGACAGTTACTGCCAGCGGGTTCTCGGATGGGACGTGAAGAAGAAGGGGCTTCCGGACGAGTGGCGTAAACTGAGGCTCTACACGAGCGAGATATCTCACTTCTCGATGGACAAGTCCTGCCATATCCTGGGCCTCGGATACGATGCGGTGAGAAAGATTCCCGTAGACTCATTCTGCCGTGTTGATCTTTCCGCATTCGAAAAAATGCTGGAAGAGGACACGGAAAAGGGACTTCTCCCGTTCTGCGCCGTTGCGACTATAGGAACGACGGACTTCGGCTCGATAGACAACGTCGCCGGAATGCGTTCTCTCTGCGACCGCTACGGCATGCATCTCCATGCAGATGCAGCCTACGGCTCTGCTGCAATAATGAGTGAAAAGTACAGACTGAGGCTCGGAGACCTCAGTCTCTGTGACTCGATCACAGTCGACTTCCACAAGATGTTCCTTCTTCCCATATCGTGTTCGGTAGTGCTGGTGAAGGACAAAGCACTTCTCGAACCGTTCGAGCTTCATGCTGATTACCTCAACCGCGAGGAGGATGAGGAGGACGGCTACATCAATCTTGTCGGGAAGAGCATGCAGACGACACGCCGCTTCGATGCCCTCAAGGTCTTCATGGCATTCCAGACGAGAGGAAAGGACGGATACGACGAAATCGTCACACGACTCATCGACAACGCTTCTCTCTTCTACTCCATGATAAAGGACGATGATGATTTCATCACATCGATTGAACCAGAGCTCTCTTCGGTCGTCTTTGCCCTCAATGCTTCCGACGAGTGCAACAGAAGGGTGAGGAGAGCACTCCTCGAGGAGGGAACGGTTATCGGACAGACAGTGATGAACGGCCGCGTCATGCTCAAGTTCACGCTCCTCAATCCCCGTCTCACGAAAAAGGACTTCGAGGACGTCATAGGCGCGCTCAAGAGACTCAGAGACAGCCTTTCATGACAATGAGGATGCCCCATCTACGGGGCATCCTATGCAATTATCTCCACTTAAATAATAATTGTATCGAAAATATATGTTAAATGCCTGAAAATCTTGATTTGTGGCAAAAATAGCCATTGAAAAATCTTGATTTATGGCAAAAAATACTCTAAAAAAATCTTGATTTATGTCATATAATGCTCTTTGAAAATCATGATTTGTGGCTTATCATATTATCATGAAACGAAAGATATATGACGAACTCCTTAACTGGAAAAAGACGGAATGCGGTCACAGCGCCCTTCTTGTTCAGGGGGCACGAAGAGTTGGCAAGAGCTATATTGTCGAAGAGTTTGCCCGGAAGGAGTACAAGTCATACATCCTCATCGATTTTAACGAAGCTGATGATGAAGTGAAGGACCTCTTCAATCATTATCTGACCAACCTCGATATGTTTTTTCTTAAACTCAGGGCCTTCTATGATGTGACGCTCTATGAACGTGATTCGCTCATCATCTTCGATGAAGTCCAGCTTTTTCCGCGTGCGAGAAGTGCAGTGAAGTATCTTGTCGCCGACGGCCGTTATGACTACATAGAGACAGGTTCCCTCATTTCGATAAAGGAACACGTCAAAGATATTCTCATTCCATCTGAAGAGGATTCCATCAATATGTATCCGATGGACTATGAGGAGTTCCTCTCTGCTGCGGGATGTGAACAGATGAGTCAGCTTATCCGCACGTCATTCGAAAACAGACAGCCTCTGGGGCAGGCACTGCACAGAAAGGCAATGGATCTCTTCAGACAGTATCTCATCGTCGGGGGAATGCCTCAGGCTGTAGACAGATATTTCAATACTTCCGACAGGGATTTTGCTGCCGTGGACAGGGAAAAAAGAAGAATTCTGAAGCTGTACCGTGAAGATATAAGGAAACATTCGGGAAACTATGCCCTCAAAACAGAGTCAGTCTATGATGAAATTCCATCCCAGCTGAAGAATCAGAACAGACACTTCAAACTTTCTTCTGTAGAGAAGGGGGCTTCTTTCGACGACTATAAGGATGCGTTGTTCTGGCTTACTGATGCCATGATAGTGAATCCGTGTTTCAATACGACGGAACCGAACATCGGATTGAACCTGAACCGTGAAAGGACACTTTTGAAGTGCTACTTCGGTGATACAGGCCTCCTCCTGAGCCATATCTTCGATGAGAGACAGATAGTGAATGAGGGGATATATAAAAAGCTTCTCTTCGACAAGCTGGAGATTAATCTTGGAATGGTCATGGAAAATGCCTGCGCCCAGATGCTGACCGCAGCGGGGCACAAACTCTATTTCTATGCCAATTCCTCACGTGATGATGCCTCCTCGAGAATGGAGATAGATTTCCTTATAGCAAAGGACAGAATCAGCAGCAGACACAACATATCGCCGCTTGAAGTGAAATCGGGTAAGAATTATACGCTTTCATCTCTCAATAAGTTCAGGAAGAAGTATTCAGAGAATCTACATACTCCGTACGTCATACACACTGATGACTACAGAGAGGAAGACGGGATTGTCTATATTCCTGTTTACATGACGTATCTTCTGTAGACAGGATGCTCCGGATTGTTCCGCATGCGAGGAGGAGTCCTTTTCCCCCGGGACGGACAGGCCTTTGTGTTTGTCCGGATGATGACTGGAAGAAGTGAGCTTTTGAATTGTCAACTTTTCAAATTTAAGTTGACAGCAGAGGATAAATCAGTGCATCTTAAACTATGTATTGAATTGTTGGTTTTCTATCACAGTCAAAATTAATGAGAATTGAAAGGGAGTGGACCCCATATGGATAATCTCGGGCAGTTTTATGCCTCCGTCGGAGGAAATGCCGCTGAAATGCTCAGCAGACTGGGCGGAAATGAAGCGCTTGTCAAAATGCTTCTGGGAAAATTCCCGAAGGACGACAGTTTTTCCGGTCTATGCGCCGCACTTGACGGTGGCAGAACAGAGGAGGCCTTCCGGGCGGCTCATACGCTCAAGGGCGTCAGTGCAAACCTCGGTCTGCAGAACCTGTTCGTGAAGGCATCGGAAGTCACGGAATACCTCAGAAGCGGTGATGCCGAATCTGCAAAAGCGGCAATGCCGGGATTGAAGGCTGAGTATGAGAGAGTCTGTGCTCTGATCGTCAAACCGGACTGAGAAAACACTATCTTCAAATCGGTACAGGAGAAAAATGGACAGTACATTATCAAGCTACATATTAAGTTCCGCCTTCATGGTAATCATACTCGGTATCCTTGTGGCACGCTCCTTTTCGTCAGTTTCCGACAGGGAGAGCCGTGGCTATTCCCTGCTTCTCATCGGCGGAACTGCACTGTATGTTCTGGTGGATGCCGTCTTCATCGCCTGCCACCTTTCGGGAGGACTTACCGTTACTGCGTGGAAGGTAGTCTCCTTCATCTTCTATCTTGTCTACACTCTGCTGCCTTTCGCGTGGCACCTCTTCGTGCGTAACTTCGTCGGAAGCACATTCGGGAAACTGAGACACCGCATCGAGCTGATTCCCATCATAATTCTACTCGGCATGGTCATAGTCACACCGTTTACGGGAGCATTGTACTATTTTGACGAAAACGGCATGTATGCAAGAGGATCGGCCTACGGTTTTTACGCAATACTCAACTATTTCTACTACGTCGAGTCACTTCTGGACCTTCTGATCATAACCATACGCAAGAAGGAAGATAACGAGCGTTATGCTTTCCGTGCAATGCTGATTTCTCTCATCATGGTTTTCGGATCATTCCTGAACAGTTCCGTCATCCCTGCGGGAACGATATTCCCGTTCATGCCGTTCTGCTCTGTTGTTGTCACGATGCTCGCATTCTACTTCATTGCAACGAAGGACTCCGACATCGTCAGAGACCAGCATCAGAAGGCCATTCAGGAAGCTCTTCAGAAGGCTCAGGAGGCAAGTCAGGCAAAGACGGACTTCCTCTCCCGAATGAGTCACGATATCCGAACGCCGATGAACGGTATACTCAATCTGACCGAACTGGCACTCCAGGAACCTGTCTCCGAGAAGGTCCACGGTTATCTTGAAAAGACTCTTATATCAAGCAAATTCCTTCTGGGTCTCATAAACGATATCCTGGACATGAGCAGAATCGAAAGCGGTGCCATGGTGCTGAACAAGGAGAATCTGACCCGTGCGGAATTCCTTAAGATGGTGGAGACAGTCATCAATCCGCTGATGGAGGAGAAGCACATTCATTTCCACAGCGAACTCAACCCCGGAGAATATACAATCTCTGTGGACAAGCTCCGCTTCAACCAGATTTTCTTCAATCTGCTTTCAAACGCCGTAAAGTTCACTCCGGAAGGCGGTGATGTCTGGTTCGAGGTGACGAATCTCGGAGCAGAAAACGGCAAACTCAGGATAAGATTCGTCGTTCGTGACAACGGAATAGGAATGAGCGATGATTTCCAGAAGCACCTGTTCGAACCGTTCGCACAGGAGCATTCGAAACTCAGTGATAAAACAAACGGCACGGGACTCGGGCTTGCCATAGTCAAGAGCCTTGTGGATGCAATGGGAGGAACCATAACTGTGAACAGTAAACTTGGAGACGGAACGGAGTTCTCCGTGATGCTCGATGTCGACATCGTGTCGAAGAAGGATGATGAAGCTCCTTCAGCTCCGCTCAGAACAGCCGACAGCATGAAGGGAATGCAGGTACTCCTTGTGGAGGACAACGAGATCAACACATATCTCTCGAAGGTCATTCTCGAGAATGCCGGCTGTATAGTCACTGCCGTTGCCAACGGTCAGGAGGCACTCGATGCCTTCTCGGAAAGCGAGCCGTACTTCTTCGGTGCCATCCTGATGGATGTCCGTATGCCGGTGATGGACGGGCTCGAGGCTACAAGACGCATCCGTGCGCTTGACCGCCCCGATGCGAAGACCGTTCCGATTGTCGCAACAACAGCCGATGCCTTCGATGCCGAACGCCAGCAGACACTCGGTGCCGGCATGAACTATCATCTTTCCAAACCGTTCAACGCACAGAGTCTCTATGATGTCCTGAACCAGTGTGCACTTCAGGGGAACGGTAAGACAGAGTAGAACTGTCTTCATAAGATATCAGAAAAGCCGTGAAATCAGTCACGGCTTTTCCTCGTCAGATATATCCTCTGTCAATGAAAATCTCCCTGACCCGCTTCTGTGACCAGGCGTGGAGTTCCTCCTCGTAGCCCTGAAATGCGTACATCAGGGCTTCTCCCTTTTCGGTGAGGCTTGACCTTCCTCCTCCTTTCCGTCCCGTCTTCTTTCGACGACTTTGTATCCTGTCCCGTCTTCGATTGTGTTGATCATGTCCCAGGCCTTCTGGTAGGAGAGGCCCGTGTGGATTGCCGCCTGCCTTATCGAGCCCATGTCGGCGATAAGGAAGAGAAGAAGATTGAGACGGGGAGAGAGTATATTACCTTCTCCTTGTCTGTCGACACCTTCACGCTGGGGCTGAGAAGGGTGGCATTGTGCCCGGAAAGATACATCCGGAGTTTGTCCTCGTTGCGGATGCTGAGAAGTACTCC
>CAZGNN010000025.1:7995-11938 GCA_964527335.1 uncultured Spirochaetaceae bacterium
GAAATCTTTCTTACAGGATAACGCCTTACCAGCTTCCGCCACCGCCGCCGGAGAAACCGCCGCCCGAGGAGCCGCTTGAGAGCGATGACGATGAGTGTGTTGCCGCATATTCCGAGATCCCCGCCCTGTAGCTGCTTCTCATGCTGTCGCGGAGCATGACCCAGAAGAGGAATGAGTCGTCATCGAATACATGATCCCTGTTCTCGAACCATGACGGGCTGGGGTAGTTCAGAGTTTTATGGTTCTCCGCCCATTTACTGTCCTTCGAAAGTGCCACTGCATATGGAAGGAGGTGTGTGAACTGCTCTTCTGTATCCTTCTTTTCTCCTTCCTCCCCGAGGTACCTTGAAAGGGCAAGACAGCGCTCATATATGTCATGTCCGTATTCGGTTCTCTGTTCGACGTGGCTGGAGATGAAGGCGCCGAGGCTTATCGAGAGAACTGATGCGATGACTGAAAGCGTTATCCAGGGCCTGTTGAGAAGTGTGATTGAGGAAAGGAAAATCAGTGCCCCGGCCACGAAGAGTGTCACTGCCGCCACTGCTATGATCTCTCCCTTTCTTCTCTTTGGGCTCCAGGTCTCCTTTCTTCCCTGATAGAGGTTTCCTATCACGGCACTTGTCGTGTAGAGAATGACGAGGAGAAGCGAGAATATGAAGGTGAGGACCCCCGGGAATTTCAGTGTCATTAAGATTCCGTCCGCTACGGAGAGAAGAAGGAATGAGATGAGGAGAACCGTCTCGAGAGCGGAGCTCAGCTTTCTCTTGATGGTCTTTTCTCCCTTCTGGAACTTCACGTTCATCTTCTTCAGAACCTCTGATGAATATTTGTCTTCGTAGCCGCTGTCCACGATGTCGTAGAATGTGACGCTGTTCTTTTCTTCCGGGAAGACGAGGGAGAAGAGATTTCTTTCGGCTTCCTGACATTTCTCGGGAAGGCCAGTGAGTCTGATTACCCTGTAGCCTTCACCCTTGTCCTTCTCCGAGCATTCTTCCTTCACGATCTTCACACGGCCGAGGTCGGCCCAATAGAGGAGCATTGCCGAGAGGTCCTTCTCTGTGTCAGCCTTCCCGTCTTCGAGAATGTATCTTGTTTCCATCGGTGTGAGGGAGTCCGGAATGTCTGAAGACGGAACGGGAGAATATGCTCTGTCCCTTCCGAAAAGAAACCAGAGAACGACTGAGAGAGCAAGGAGGACAAGTGAGAGAACGACAGATACCTTGAGGTAGACAGTGGAGTTGTCACTTCTTACAGGTATACCCTGCCAGTAGCCTTCATCCATCTCGACTCTGAGCGTGAGCGCTCCGTAGTTCATGAGGCCGCTCTGCTCTCCGCTTACCGTCTTACCGTCTTGAGAAAGGGTGAATGTTCCCTTCTTCGTGGAATCCTCTTCGCCGAGCGTCACCCATATTCTTTTGCTGTCGATTTTCTTCGGGAAGGTCACGGACCATGTTATGTTCCAGATCGGGGTGTCCCATGCGGGGGAGATTATGTTGTAGTAGAGTTCGTCATAGTCGGGGTAGAGGTCGCGTCCGAGTGTGTAGTCGTACTCGATGACGTATTCCTTTTCGCCTGTTATGTACTCATCCTCATCCCCGAGGTAGAAGCGGTAGTAACCGTCTTCCTTCTCTTCCTTGAAGAGGTCCTCGCATTCGAAGGCAGTCACCTCTGCGATTACGGGGTCCGCGAAGTTGCCGTCCGGATTCGAAAACCTGTACTGTATGTCCCTGTAGATACCGTGTGACTCTTCTGTGAAATCGGCAAGGATTGTCTCCTTTATATGCATTGACGAGTCTTCAGATACCGTTATTGCAATGTCATAGCGTTCGACGACGAAGTTTTCGGCTCCCAGTGACAGCACTGCAAGCAGAAAGAGTAAGATGATGGCGGCTTTCTTCATTTGTTGTCTCCGCTTCTGATTATAACCTTTTGGATAACATTTTTTAAAGTCTCCGGCACGGCTCTTATCATCATGTGTGGTGTTGTGGTACCCTTTGGGGCATGAAAAAGGTCTTGGTTGGTATGTCGGGCGGTATCGACAGCTCTGTCGCCGCAGCACTTCTGAAAGAACAGGGATATTCCGTTGAGGGGATCACAATGCTCATCTGGCGTAAGGATTCGCCTTATCCGGCACCGGCGTCATCCAACAGCTGTTACAATCCCGAGAAGGAAGAGGACATAAAGGAGATTGAGGAGATCTGCCGCAAGATCGGCATTCCTCATCATACTGTCGACTGCTCGGATCTCTACGAGTCCACTGTCCTCAGAAACTTCCGCGAGGAGTACATGCACGGCCGCACTCCCAATCCCTGTATATGGTGCAACACGAAGATTAAGTTCGGCGCCATGGTCGACAAGGCACATGAGCTTTTCGACTTCGATTACTTTGCAACCGGACACTATGCAAGAATAAGAAAGAATGAAGAGAACGGGAGATGGGACCTCCTGAAGGCCGTTGACGGGAAGAAGGACCAGTCGTACTTTCTCTCGCGCCTCACGCAGGAGCAGCTCTCCACGACTCTCTTTCCCCTCGGTGAGATGACGAAAAGTGATGTGAGGAAGATTGACGTATCGCTCGGGTTCCATAAGGAAGGAATGAGCGAGAGCCAGGACTTTTATTCCGGCGATTACTCGGATCTGTTACAGGTCGAGGACAGGAAGGGCGACATCATCCTTGCCGATACGGGGCGGAAGGTCGGCACACACACCGGCTTCTGGCACTATACAATCGGACAGAGAAGGGGACTCGGGGTCTCCTATTCGGAGCCTTTGTATGTCGTATCGCTTGATCCGGAGAAGAATGAGGTTGTAGTCGGAACGGAGAAGTACGTGAGGGGACTGGGGGTTGTATGCTCTGATCCGAACTGGGTCGGAGAGTGTGATTTCGCTTCTGATAAAATCTACTCGGCGAAGATACGTTCGACATCCCCCGGTGTCCCGTGCAGGGCAGAGAAGACCGATGACGGGTTCAGACTGACGTTCTCCTCTACAGTAAAAGCCCCCACCCCCGGGCAGAGCGCTGTCGTCTACGACGGGGACAGGGTCATTGCGTCGGCCATCATCGAGACGGCCGTGACTGAAGGTCAGAAACTTACTCTGTAGCCTATGCGGGTACAGAAGAGTCCCGTGATTGTGAAGAGGGTTGCAAGGCCGTCATCACCCGAGAAGAGGAATGTTCCATGTGTGTTCACCTCTCCCGAAGTGTCCTTTGTCACGAGGAGCGTGTAGAGAGGAACATTTGACTCGAAATAGAGGCCGTTATGTTCGTTGATGTTCCATGTGAACCTCATTCCGACTTCGGCAAAGCCTGCCGCTATCTTGGCTAATCCCGTGAGATTGGCATAGATTCCCGCAATTCCGAGTGAGAAATCGAGGTCGATTGTATCGGACGGGATGACATCGAACTTTGCATAGATGTCGCCGCCGTAAGCGAGTGTGAGACTGCCTTTCACGGCCTCCCAGAACTGCTGGCCCTTCGTCTGTCCTTCGTCAGGTTCTTCCAGCATTCTGAAGATCACGACATTCGGGAATCCCGAGTCGACGTTGAGGCCGAACTCCCACTGTCCCACGTCCCGGCTGACACCTATCTGGCTGACATAGATTGCGCTTCCGAGGTGGAGGTTCCACTGCTCTCCGCTCTTTTCCGTTGCCGAGAGCGAGAGAGGAAGAAGGAGTGCGAGAACGAGTAATGCTATAATGCTTTTTTTCATGTTTTCTCCTTACCTGACTTCTATCAGGGTGTATTTTCTTGACCCGAGACCTATGCTCTCGGCGTATTCGAGGCCCTGCTTCCAGTTGGTATCGGGATGCATGTCCGTGAAATGGTCGTGAGTATGGGTATGGGCTTCACTCAACAAGGTATTCTGGTTCATCGGTGCGGCGTTGACGGCGTCGGCGCATGCCTGATCGAGGGCTACGGGGTCGAAGGATGCGAACATTCCGA